>NZ_JBFTRY010000001.1:0-172821 GCF_056399745.1 Dyella sp. 01N36 | reverse complement strand
TTGCGGCGGCGCTCGGCTTTCTGCTGATCTGCGATCGCCTCGGTCGCCGTCCCTGATCGCCTGTCGTCGCCACGGGCGACGACGTTGCTGGCGCGCGCTTTTCCTGCGGGAGATCCACCTATGAACGCTTTCTACCTCGTGGCTGCCGTGATCGCGGTGGCCTTGACGGGCTACCTGTGCGTGGCTCTGCTCAAGCCGGAGTGGTTCGAATGACCACCTTCGATTTCTTCCAGGTTGTGCTTTTCCTGGCCGTGCTGCTTGTGCTGATCAAGCCGGTCGGCGCATACATGGCCATGGCGTTTGCCGATACGCCCAACGGCGTCAATCGCGTGGGCGGCAAGTTGGAGCGTCTGCTCTACCGCCTCGCCGGCGTGCGCAGCGATGAGCAGATGGGCTGGCGCCGTTACGCCATCGCCATGCTGGTGTTCAACATGCTCGGCCTGTTTGCGGTCTATGCACTGCAGCGCACGCAGCAGTGGTTGCCGCTCAATCCGCAGCATTTCGATGCGCTGTCGCCGGACCTGGCGATGAATACCGCGATCAGCTTCGCCAGCAATACCAACTGGCAGGCCTACGGCGGCGAAAGCGCCATGAGCTACCTGACCCAGATGCTGGGCCTGGCGGTGCAGAACTTCCTCTCCGCAGCGACCGGCATTGCGGTGTTGCTGGCGGTCGTTCGTGGCTTCACGCGTCGCAGCGCCAACAGCGTGGGCAACTTCTGGGTCGACATGACCCGCACCACGCTTTACGTACTGGTGCCGTTCTCGCTGGTCGTCGCACTGCTGCTGTCCTCGCAGGGTGTGGTGCAGAACTTCAAGTCCTACGTGGATGTGCCGCTGGTGCAGAACACGACGGCCGTGGAAACGGTGAAGGATGCCGCCGGCAACACGGTGAAGGATGCGGCCGGCAAGKACATGACCAAGTCGACCACGGTCACCACGCAGACCTTGCCGATGGGACCGGCTGCCTCGCAGATCGCGATCAAGCAGTTGGGCACCAATGGCGGCGGTTTCTTCAATGCGAACTCCGCGCATCCGTATGAGAACCCGACGCCTTTCAGCAACTTCATCGAGATGCTGGCGATCTTTCTGATTCCGGGCGGTCTTTGCTACACCTTCGGCAGCATGGTGGGCGATCGCCGCCAGGGCTGGGCGATCCTCGCCACCATGCTGCTTATTTTTGTCCCGCTATGCTTTGGCGCCATTGCCGCAGAACAGGCCGGCAATCCTGCGCTGCATGGCCTGGCCGTGGACCAGCAAGCCTCCGCCCTGCAGGCGGGCGGCAATATGGAAGGCAAGGAAACGCGCTTCGGCATCGCTGCCAGCGGCCTGTTCGCCACCATTACGACGGCCGCCTCCTGTGGTGCGGTGAATGCCGCGCACGACTCGCTCACGCCTCTGGGCGGCCTGGTGCCGATGTGGCTGATCCAACTAGGCGAAGTGATCTTCGGCGGCGTGGGCTCGGGCCTGTACGGCATGCTTGCGTTCGCCGTCGTCGCGGTGTTCATCGCCGGCTTGATGGTGGGCCGTACGCCGGAATACCTGGGCAAGAAGATCGAGGCGCACGAGATGAAGATGGCCAGCCTCGCCGTGCTGGTGCCCTGCGCCCTGGTGGTGATCTGCACGGCCATCGCGGTGATGACGCCGGCCGGTGCGGCGGCGGTGGGCAATCCGGGTGCCCATGGTTTCAGCGAGGTCCTGTACGCGGTGTCGTCAGCGTCGAATAACAACGGCAGTGCGTTTGGCGGTCTCTCGGCCAACACGCCGTTCTGGAACGTCTTGCTGGCTGTATGTATGTACCTGTCGCGCTTCATGCTGGCCATCGCCATGCTCGCCATGGCCGGTTCGCTCGCTGCCAAGCGCCACGTGCCGCCCTCGGCCGGCACACTGCCCACGCATACGCCGCTGTTCGTCACCTTGCTTGCCTGTGTCGTGGTGGTGGTGGGTGCGCTCACCTTCCTGCCTGCGCTGGCCCTTGGCCCGATCGCTGAATTCCTGATGTCGGTGCGCTGATCAGCGCCCGAAGGAAGCAAATCCATGACAACGACTCATACCCCTGTTCACGGCGTTCGCAGCTTCGATCGCGAGCTGATCCTCAAGGCGATCGCCGACTCGTTCCGCAAGCTCTCGCCCAAGCAGCAGTTCCGCAACCCGGTGATGTTCGTGGTGTTCGTGTGCAGCGTGCTGACCACCTTGCTGTGGGTGCAGGCGTTGACCGGCCACGGCGAGGCGCCCACCGGCTTCATCTTCTGGGTGACGGTGTGGCTGTGGTTTACGCTGTTGTTCGCGAATTTCGCCGAGGCCCTGGCTGAAGGCCGCGGCAAGGCGCAGGCCGCTGCGTTGCGCGGCTCGCGCAAGGACGTGGTGGCCAAGCGTCTGTCGGCGCCCTATAAGGACGCGCCGATCACCTATACGCCGTCGACCGAACTGCGCGTGGGCCACCATGTGCTGGTGGAAGCGGGCGAGCAGATGCCTGGTGACGGTGAAGTAGTCGTCGGCGCCGCAAGCGTTGACGAGAGCGCCATTACGGGTGAATCCGCGCCGGTGATCCGCGAGTCCGGCGGCGATCGCAGCGCCGTCACCGGCGGCACGCGGGTGCTGTCCGACTGGTTGGTGGTGCGCATCACCAGCAATCCGGGCGAGAGTTTCCTCGACCGCATGATCGCGATGGTGGAAGGCGCCTCGCGTCGCAAGACGCCGAACGAGATCGCGCTCACCATCCTGCTGGCCAAGTTCACGCTGATCTTCCTGCTCGCCTGCGCCACGCTGCTGCCGTATTCGATCTATAGCGTGCAGGCGGCCGGTGCGGGCAATCCCATCACGCTGACCGTGCTGGTGGCGCTGCTGGTGTGCCTGATTCCGACCACCATCGGTGCGTTGTTGTCCGCGATCGGCATTGCCGGCATGGATCGCATGATCCGCGCCAACGTGATCGCCACCTCGGGTCGTGCGGTGGAAGCGGCGGGCGATGTGGACGTGCTGCTGCTCGACAAGACCGGCACGATCACCCTTGGCAATCGCCAGGCCGTGGCCTTCCTGCCGGCGCCGGGTGTGGACGAACACACGCTCGCCGACGCCGCGCAGCTGGCGTCGCTGGCTGATGAAACGCCGGAAGGCCGCAGCGTGGTGGTGTTGGCGAAAGAGCGCTTCGGCATCCGCGAGCGCCAGCTGGAAGAAGGCCATGCCGAGTTCGTGCCGTTCACCGCGCARACCCGCATGAGCGGCGTCAATCTCGGCGAGCGCCAGATCCGCAAGGGCGCGCTGGATGCGGTGGAACGCTAYCTGGAATCCAACGGCAGCCACYTGCCGCCGCTGGTCAAGCGCATGGCCGAGGACATCGCCCGCCGCGGCGCCACGCCSCTGATCGTCACCGAAGCCGCCACGGCGCTGGGYGTGATCGAGCTGAAGGACATCGTGAAGGGCGGCATCCGCGAACGYTTCGCCGAGATGCGTCGCATGGGCATCAAGACGATCATGATCACCGGCGACAATCCGTTGACTGCCGCYGCGATTGCTGCGGAAGCAGGTGTCGATGACTTCCTCGCCGAAGCCACGCCGGAAGCCAAGCTCAAGCTGATCCGCAARATCCAGGCCGARAACCGCCTGGTGGCRATGTGCGGCGAYGGCACCAACGACGCGCCGGCGCTGGCCCAGGCTGACGTSGCGGTGGCGATGAACACCGGYACGCARGCGGCCAAAGARGCCGGCAACATGGTCGATCTCGACTCCAATCCCACCAAGTTGATCGAAGTGGTGGAGATCGGCAAGCAGATGCTGATCACGCGCGGCTCGCTSACCACSTTCTCGATCGCCAAYGACGTGGCCAAGTATTTCGCCATCATCCCAGCGGCKTTTGCGACGACYTACCCGGCGCTCAACACGCTCAACGTGATGAAGCTCGCCACGCCGCAGAGCGCGATTCTYTCGGCGGTGATCTTCAACGCGCTGATCATCATCTTTCTCATTCCGTTGGCGCTGAAGGGCGTGAAATACCGTGCGYTGGGCGCCGGTGCGCTGCTGCGKCGCAAYCTGCTGGTCTACGGCCTKGGMGGCATCGTSGTGCCSTTCCTTGGCATCAARGTGATCGACATGTTGCTCGTGCTCTGCGGTCTTGCCTAAGCCCTCTCATTACTGACGCACTACTGGAATCTCCGGAGTCTTTGCCATGCAAGTACTCAAGCTTTCCGTTTCGCTGCCCGACGACACCCACCCAGACATGGAGCTTCGTCTCTCCTCAGACGACTCCACCTGCGATGTGGTGATCGCACTGCCAGTGCAGGGTCGTGCACGCGTACCAGCGCGCACCAGCGAAGCGCCGAACAGCGAGCAAGACGATTACGTGCTCGGCGGTTACGCCGGCATCTGATGCAAGAAGGCCGCGGAACAGCGGCCCCAACCCTCTCTACTCACAGAAAAGGACGGCTCGCCCCGAGCCGGTTTCAGGCACACCCATGATGTCCAAGAAGCTTCTTTCGTTTGCATTGTTGTTGGCGCTTGCCCCCGCGGGTGAAGCAGCCGCTGCGGCGGCGCCGGTTGCCCTGGGAAGCTCGGATATAGCGACAGCGCCACAGTCGCCGCTTACTGCGCCGCCGGAGTCTGCGGCACCCGCTCGCGGACCCAGCGGCGGTTGCGACCCCTACAAGAATTTCGGCTGCCTCAATGACTACCTGGGAACAAGTTTCTGGGGACGCCTGACAAACTACTACAAGCTAGAATGGGGCCAGGCGACGGCTCCCACGGATCCGAATGCGCCTGCATCGAGGCGGGCGGATTGGCCGGCGGCCGCACAGACAACGCCCCCCATGCCGTTTACCGAGTGGCCTTACGGCGGAGCCACTTCCCTCGGTGTGACGCGCCCCAATTCGGTCGACAGTCCGCTGATGGCTGCACTGAGCAACACCGCTTTCGGCGAATGGCTCACCCGGAACAATTTCCAGGTCTATGGCTGGGTCAATGGTGGTGGCAACCTAAGCACGAGTACGACGAAGCCCGGCGGCAATGCGCCGGCGGCGTATGTATACACCCCTAATACGCTGGAATTTGACCAGTTTGTGCTGTATCTGGACCGTTTCCCGGACACGGTGCAGACCGACCACATCGATTGGGGCATGCGCGTTTCGCTGTTGTACGGCGAGAACTATCGCTACACCACGGCGTATGGGTTGGCCAGCTACCAATTGTTGAAGGAAAACAAGGTCAATGGCTACGACTTTCCGATGTTGTATGGCGAACTCTACATTCCCTGGGTCGCCGATGGTTTGATGCTACGCCTTGGTCGCTTCATTTCCATACCAGATATCGAAGCTCAGCTCGCGCCCAACAACTATATGTACACGCATTCGATGTCTTATTCGTTCGATAACTATACGAACACCGGCCTGGAAGGTACCGTAGCTCTCAACAAGAACTGGACCGTGCTACTCGGCGTGACGGACGGCACCGAGGCATATCCGACGCACTTGCATCAGAGGCTCGACAATCCGTATCCGAACGTCCCAGGCACCGGCCCTGGCGATGTTGGATACAACCCGCTCTATCCGAACGCAACCTTCAAGAAGGATCCAGGTGCCATGGCGTCGGTGTCGGCATGCGTTCGCTATGTCACCGACGATGGCAAGACCGACTTCATGCCATGCGCGGATGCAATCAACTCGGGAAGATATGGTTACAACAATCTGCAGTGGTATGGCTTCACGTTCTACCATACGTTCAATGAGTATTGGCATGTTTCCTACGAAGCCTATGATCTCTATGAGAACCGCGTTCCCAACGCACTCAATAGCGATGTGCAAGCCATCTATGCCAACGGGGGCGCGCCGTTCTCGTCGCGATTCATCCCGTACAACGCCCCTGATCTGGCAATCTGCCGCAACGCGACGGAGTTGACGTGCCGGTCCACCACGCTGGCTACCGTTGCCTATCTCAACTACAGCCCCGATCCTTTGAACAACTTTTCGTTCCGGCCTGAGTACTACTGGGACAAGAATGGCCAACGTACGGGCGTAGCAACTCGTTATGTGAACTTCGCAATTGGTTGGCAGCACTGGTTCTCACCGCAATTTGAAGTTCGACCGGAAATCGCTACGTACCATTCGCTGAACGGTAAAGCGTTCAACGGAAACTCGAACGCTGGCATTGCTCCGAACAAGTCCCACGAGACGATTTTGTCCGGTGACGCCATTTTTCATTTTTGAGCAGGGCTCCGCTTGCGAGCCGGTGCTGATGGTCAGTTAGATTTTTGGATTTCCCAACGGGTGGTGATGTCATGAGCAGGTTGATACGCAGTGCACTAACTATGTTGCTGATGATGACCGTGATCACCGGCGTGGCCTACCCACTGGCAGTTACCGGTATAGCCCAGGTGCTGTTCCCGTCGCAGGCAAACGGCAGCCTGATCGTCAAAGATGGCAAGCCGATCGGCTCCACGCTGATTGGCCAGTCGTTCGACGACCCCAAGTATTTTTGGGGTCGTCCTTCAGCCACCACGCCGCAGCCGAACAACGCGCTGTCGTCGTCGGGTTCCAATTTGGGACCGACGAGTCCGGCCCTGACGGATGCGGTGAAGCAGCGCATCGAAGCGTTGCGTGCGGCGGATCCGACGAACAAGGCAGCAGTGCCGGTGGATYTGGTGACGGCRTCKGGTAGYGGTCTGGATCCGGAGATTTCGCCGGCGGCGGCGGCYTATCAGGTGSCGCGSGTGGCGAAGGTGCGYGGSTTGAGCRMGTCGCAGGTGMRGGCGATGGTGRYSATGGCGACSACSGGGMGGCAGTTTGGGATGTTGGGKGAGGCGCGGGTSAATGTGCTAATGCTCAACCAAGCGCTTGACAGCCATTAACGTAGCCACCTGCTGCCTTGTCGCGAAGTCCTATGCCCGAGCCCTCCCGCGAAGCACGCGCCGATGCCCTGCTGGATGTCATGCAGGAAGAGCGTACGCGTCGCCTGAAGATTTTCCTCGGTGCGGCGCCGGGTGTGKGCAAGACCTACGCCATGTTGTCTGCGGCGCGGGAGCTCAAGCGTCAGGGCATCGATGTGGTGATTGGTCTGGTGGAGACGCATGGGCGGCAGGAAACGGCCGCGCTGCTGGACGGACTCGAGCAACTGCCGCGCCGCAAGGTGAACTACAAAGGCCGCGACTTTACCGAGTTCGATCTCGATGCGGCGCTTGCGCGACGCCCCGACATCATTCTGGTCGACGAACTGGCGCACTCCAACCTGCCGGGTGGTCGCCATGAGCGGCGATGGCAGGATATTGCCGAGCTGCTCGAGGCGGGCATCGAGGTGTATTCCGCGCTCAACGTGCAGCACCTGGAGAGTCTCAACGACCAGGTGAGGCGCATCACCAACGTCACCGTGCGCGAAACGGTGCCCGATGCCTTTCTCGATCGTGCACGCGACATCGTGCTGGTCGACCTGCCGCCGCGCGAGCTGATCCAGCGCCTGAAGCAAGGCAAGGTCTATGTGCCCGAGACGGCGGCCGCGGCGCTCGATGCGTTCTTCTCGCCGACCAACCTCGTTGCGCTGCGCGAGCTGGCCGTCGATACCGTCGCCGGCCATGTGGATAGCGACTTGCGCGGGCACATGCTCGCGCGCGGCGGCGCCATGCCGGTGCGCCGGCGTGTTCTGGCTGCGATCGATGGCCATTCGCAGAGCGAATATCTTGTGCGTATCGCTCGCCGCATTGCCGAACGGCGTGGCGCACCGTGGAGCGTGGCCTTCGTCGATACCGGGGCAGCGTTGGACAATGCACGCAGCGAGCGGCTGGATGCGGCCATGGGCCTCGCGCGTCGGCTCGGTGGCGATACGGTAGTGTTGCGCGGTCACGCCATTGCGGATGAACTCATCGCCCATGCCGATCGCGAAGGCATCGGCCAGATCATCCTTGGCCGTACGCGTGAACGTCCTCTTGCACGCATGCTTGGCCGTTCGCTGACCCAACTGCTGTTGCGCCGTGGCGCGCATCTGGAACTCACCATCATCGCCACGCCGGCCGAGCGGGCGAAGTCGCGTCTGCGTCTGCGCATGCCGGGAGGTTCCGGGCGTCGCGGCGAATACATCTATGCGACGCTCGCCACGCTGGTGGCCTTCGGTTTGTCGTTCATTGCCGACCGTTACCTGTCCGTGGCCAACCTCTCACTGATCTTCCTCACCGCCGTGCTGGTGGTGGCGGTGAGAACGCGCATGGCGGTGGCCGTCTATACGGCGTTGTTGTGTTTCCTCGGCTACAACTTTTTCTTTGCGCCGCCGCGCTACACCTTGATGATCGCCAACTTCGACGACGTGCTGGCGGTGAGCCTGTTCCTCGTCGCCGCCCTGGTGGCGAGCCGATTGGCCACCAAGCTGGCCAGTCAGGTCGAGTCCCTGCGCACGGCCCATGCGCAGGCGCGCGCCTTGCTCGCGTTGGGGCAGCGGCTTTCCACCAGCACCGATGCCGAAGGTATTCGTCGCGTGGGCGCTTCCGCATTGGCGCATGTGATGCGTTGCGAGGTGGCTGTGTTGGCGCGCGATGCGAGCCAGGTGTTGCGTGTGGTGGCGTCGTCGCCACGCGATTTCGATCTGACCTCGCAGGACCTGGGTGCGGCCGAGTGGAGCGAGAAACACTCGGAACAAGCGGGCCGTTTCACCGACACGCTCAACGCGGCGCCTTGCTGGGTGTTGCCGCTGGGCAGCGATGACAACCATCTCGGCGTCGCCGCCATGCGCCTCCCGGCGGGGCAGGGAGAGCCGTCCACCGACGTGCGTAGCCTGGCCCTGACCATGGTGCAGGACATTGGCCAGGCGCTGCAGCGCGCCCGGTTGGCCGAGGAATTGGAAGGCGCGCGAGTGCAGGGCGAGACCGAGCGTTTGCGCAATGCGTTGCTGTCGTCGGTGTCGCACGACCTGCGTTCGCCGCTCGCCTCGATGATTGGCTCCGCCGGGACGCTATCGAGCTATGGCGACCAATTGCCGCCCAGTGAACGCCAGGAGTTGCTCGAAGCCATCCTTGGCGAAGGGCAGCGGCTGGACCGCTACATCCAGAACCTGCTCGACATGACCAAGCTGGGGCACGGCACGCTCAAGCTCAACCGCGACTGGACCGACGCCGCCGAAATCGTCGCGGCGGCCACGACGCGCATGCGCAAGCTGTTTCCCGACCTCAAGGTGGATATCGAGCTGCCGCCCCAGACCTTGCTGCTCTACGTGCATCCCGCGCTGATCGAGCAGGCTTTGTTCAACATCCTGGAGAACGCCGCGCGCTTCTCGCCGTCAGGCCAGGCTGTGCGCGTGGTCGTGCGTCCCAAGGGCGAGCAGATCCAGATCGATGTGATCGACCGTGGACCGGGTATTCCGGAGGACGAGCGCGCGCGCATCTTCGACATGTTCTATTCCGTCTCGCGCGGCGATCGCGCGCCGCAAGGCACCGGCCTGGGCCTGGCCATCTGCCGCGGCATGATCGGCGCGCACGGTGGCAGTGTGGAAGCGCTGTCAGGAGCGCATTCGGGGACCACGATTCGCGTCAGTCTGCCGCTGCCGGCGCAGCCGGATCGCGAGGCATGACTACGACCCCCGCCTGCGTCTTGGTTGTCGACGATGAAGCCCAGATACGCAAATTTCTCGACATCGGCCTGCGGGCTGAGGGCTACGAGGTTCTGCTTGCGGCGACCGCGGCCGAAGGATTGGCGCTTGCTGCCACCCGGGTGCCCGATCTAGTGATTTTGGATATCGGCCTTCCCGACAGGGAAGGCTATGAGGTATTGGCCGAACTCCGGCAATGGAGCCAGGTACCCGTATTGATGCTCTCCGTTCGGAATGCGGAGATCGACAAAGTGAAGGCCTTGGACGGGGGCGCCAACGACTACGTCACCAAACCCTTTGGTATCCAGGAGCTGATGGCTCGACTACGTGCTCTGTTGAGGGGGCGTCCCAACGGGCCTGAAGAGTCGCAGCGCTATGACGATGGTCAATTGGTTGTCGACATGGCACGTCGCGAAGTGATTCTGCACGGAGTGCCACTCGCGCTTACCCGCAAGGAGTACGCCCTACTCACGGCATTGGTCCGCCATGGCGGCCGCCTTGTGACGCAACAGCAGCTGCTGCAGGAAATTTGGGGGGTGACGCATGGGCGGGACAGTCACTACCTACGTATCGTGGTCGGTAAACTGCGACAGAAGCTCGGTGACGACCCGGCCTCGCCGCGCTGGCTTAAAACCGAGCCCGGTGTTGGCTATCGCTTCCTGGCTTAGGACTGTACGCCCTCGCTGAAGCGGAACAGATCGCTTTCCCACTGGCGTGGAATGGCAAGAAGTCAGGCTTCCGCCGGAACTTATCCAATCGAGAACATATCCGTGAGCCGGTCGTTACTTTGCGATCGTCTTCGTGTAGGGACGCGACCGACGCATCGTGCGCGCACCGTAGATGTGCCAACAGTCCTTCTCAAGGCAGCACGGCTTGCACACCTGTTCAGCGACGGATCGTAGGGGGGACGTCTCGGAGCCATCGTTGGTTTTCCCTCACGGCGCACACGATAGTGAACCGTTATTCCTGCGCGGATCAGTCCATCACCGACTGGGTGGCGCGCGCCACCGCACACCTTCATGGCTGATAAACCTTGCTCATGACCGCGCAAGAGCGTCAATGACTGGTGGCGACCCGCTTTGTAAAACCGAAGGCGGCCCAGCCTGCGATTCCTGCGACCAGCGACCCCATGAGGATGCCAAGCTTCACTTCGCTTTGCAGGTCAGGATGGTCGGCGAACGCGAGCATGCCAATGAAAAGACTCATCGTGAAGCCGATCCCACAGAGCAACGATGTGCCCAGCAGCTGACGCCATGTGGCACCCGAAGGCATGGCTGCCATGCCGGACCGTATGGCGATACCAGCAAAGCCGAAGACACCCACGACCTTGCCAAGCGCAAGACCCAGTGCAATGCCCAAGGTTGTGCTCGCCATCCATTCATGCGCCGCAATGCCGCCGAATGACACGCCGGCGTTGGCGAAGCCAAAGAGAGGAACGACCGTGAAGGGAACGACCCGATGAAGGGCGTGCTCAAGCTTGGCCAGCGGAGAGTGCGTGCAGTCACCGTCGGAGGGCAACCTACCGGATCGATCTTTGAGCGGGATAAAGAGCGCCAGAGCGACACCTGCAAGCGTGGCGTGTACGCCCGACCGCAATACGGCAAACCACAAGATCCCTCCCAGGACCAGATAGGGCCACAGTGTCCGTACGCCCGAACGGTTGAGGACGGCCAGCGCAGCGAGAACCGCAGCGGCGAGCCCCAGATACACAGTAGCGATTTCTGCCGTATAGAAAATTGCGATGATGATCACCGCACCCAGGTCATCGATGATCGCCAGTGCGGCGAGGAAGGCCTTTAGGGAGGTCGGCACGCGCGAGCCGAGTAAAGCGGCCACTCCCAAGGCGAAGGCGATGTCGGTGGCCGAGGGCACGGCCCAGCCCTTAAGCGCTTCCGGGTGGTCGTAGTTCAATCCGACATAGACAAGCGCAGGTATCGCCATCCCACCCAGCGCCGCAAGCCCCGGCAGAACGCGTAACTGACGGGTCGCCAGCTCGCCGTCGAGGAACTCGCGCTTGATCTCCAGGCCGACCAAAAGAAAGAAAACGGCCATCAGGCCATCGTTGATCCAGTGCAAGACGCTCATAGGGCCGACGTGCGCGTCCAGGGCTGCGAAATACGCACCACTGGCCGGCGAGTTGGCGACCAACAGTGCTAGCGCCGAGGTTCCCATAAGCACGAGGCCGCCCGCCGCCGAGCCGTTAAGGAAATCTTGCAGCCGTCGCAGCGGCGCCCAATTGAGAGTCTTATTCATGACATTCCATACCCAGCCCCAACGCCACCATGACGAAGGGGCGTCCTTATGTAGCCAAGGGTATTACGTCCTCCTCGAAGGCGCGACTGACCGTGAGAGGCGTACACTGACCTCCCTATGCCGCCCGCATGAGGCATGCTTATGAGCACTGACCACACGGTACTGTTCGAGCAGTGGCTGACACGCTTCAGGAATGCAGCACGGACGGCTTGTCCGTGGCGCAGGCGGCACTAGCAAGTCATGCATTGCGCACGGCCGCCATTGGTCTGGAAGATGACAGCTTGGACGAGCTCCTAGCCATTCTTCAGTCGCTTGGCGATGTCATGGCCGAAGGTCGGGTCTCCCCCTCACTTGCTTTCTTGCTTGGGCGTGCCGTCCAGGATGCGCTCGTGCAGATGGAAAACTTGCCTCTTCGGCACGTCGTGCCTTTTGGTCGCCGACGTTAGCCCGGCCGAGGGCCGGATATCTCGCTTGCACACCGTCCCGAACGAGCGCGCTTCTCAGTAGCCACTCCGAACGAGCTCCGGATGCTCACTCATGTGAGCCAGTAAGAGACGTCAGTAGCGCGTGGAGGTTTTGGGGATGGACGCGAATGACTCCGCCGCGAGGGCTATCAATATCCGCGATGAGGCCGAAGGCCACGGCGATGGTAAGTGGGAGTACCAGCATCAGCGCTGGTTGCGATGCGAGCTTTCCTGCGCCAAATCCGACCAGCAAGTTGCTTCCAAGCGCAATGGCGGCTAGCAATATCCAGGCGGAGATAGGGATGCGATTCCACCACGCTGCCTGCGTATAGCCATCCGAATTTAGAACATCGTTCATGCCCGCTACGACGAGCGCAGTGATCGGGTCGCGGTGTTCATTTGCCGGAATCATCACCGCGCTCCACAGCTTGACCTGAAGGTCACTCTTGCGCGCGTTGATCGATGGCAGCTCATCCCGGTTTGTGGTTTCGTAGAACTCGATCCGCTGGCCGAGATAGTGGATCAGAAGTGGTCTGAGTTTCGCCGCGTCTGTGGGCGGCAACAGGTCAGCACGCACGTACTCCGTACCGATAGCATTCGCCTCGGCCTCCTCGTAATTCTTGCGTTGATCGTAGCGACTAATCGCCATCGAAAACGTAAAGCCGATGATCAGTGCCAGCAGCGTCAACGTGGCACCTTGAACGATATTGAATGCTTCGCGGATCTCCGGGTTGCCGGGTCCTCGCCACCTTGCCAGCCATACACCAAGCCGACCGGCGACCCACATACCTGCCAGGGTGACGGCTAAGACCAGGGCCGGATGGTTGATCACGAAGGTCATTCGCTTATCCCCTTGGACGTCTATGACGCGCGCCTGTAATCACCATGCTAAATCTGCCGCGAAACGGAGGTGAAGTGCGGTGGACGTTCCTGTCGTCTGGGGCACTGAGTCCCAGCGCCTGACCCTATAGAGCCGACCAGTGACTTATAAGAGTTGGGAAGAGGCAAAGGCCCGTTCGTGAACTGGTTAACTTCGAGAATCGGGTTCGTGATGATCGGACAATCCCTGTTCCGAGATATCGCGAGCCAGCGGTTGCTGTTTCTCGAAATCTCTCACCAGGCGCTCGGCAAATTCTTTGTAGACTGGCGTAGGACAAAAGAGAGAAGCGGTGGCTCGGGCGAGCAAACAACCTGCCATGATCGGAATCACCATGGCGTGGTTATCAGTCAGCTCCATCGCGATGACCGTTGAAGTCAAGGGAGCTCCGGTCACGCCCGCGAGATACCCCATCGCAAAGGAGATTTCCATGTACGACCAATCCACACTTTCCGAGTTGATCCGTTTCGCAGGCGTCGATGCAGGCGCCATCGTCATCGACGTTTACCCGGGTGATGGCGACTGGACCCGAAGCTTCTCCGACATCGTCGGTCCGGAGGGGCGGGTTTACAGCTTCGTGCCGGTTGAAGTCGCCCACTTCAAAAACGATCCGCTCGGCAACATGCGTAGGCTGGCGAAGGAGTCGGGCCGGGAGAACGTCGAAGCCGTCTCAGCGGACCTCGTGGCGATGCGGGAGGTCACGCAACCGGCGGATGTGTTGTGGTTGCATTTGTTCTACCACGACCTGCACACCGACCTGATCCAAGCCAGGGGCGCGACGGCGGCCGACTTCAATCGAGCCGTCTACGAGCGGCTGAAGCCTGGTGGCTCGTATGTCATCGTCGACCATGCGGCCGCCGTCGGGGCGGGCACTAGCGAGGCCCGGTCGCTGCATCGGATCGAACCTGCATCCGTGCGCAAGGAGGTGGAAGCGGCCGGTTTCATTCTGGACGCGGAGAGCACCATGCTCGCGAACAACGACGATTCGCATTCGGTCAAGGTGTTCGATCCGTCCATCAAGGGCGACACCGATCGCTTTGTCTATCGGTTTGTGAAGCCCTGAGAGGTTTCGGCCCCCCTGACCTTGGACTCTAATTCGTCCCGCTACTGAAAGCGGGGGACGTCGATTAGGTCAAGTTATCCAGAGCAGGGAGAAGAAGGGGCGCAACTTTCGGGATCCGCGTCCCACATAGCGCGGCCAGGCAGCACCAGTCCTCCTATCAATGAAAAAGGGTAGCCAGGATGGCAGGGAAGATCCGTCCGCAGAGCTTCCTCCGGCATGGATCCGGTGCATACCCGATCCGTTTGTGCGGAGGGTGGCTTGCGCACGGGGCGTCGCCTCAGTCACGTAGTAACCGATCCAAAGGCTATTGCACTGAAAATGGCTGACTGATCATTTTTAAGCGTCGTCATTGGCAGCGACGAAGGGATGAATCCACCTGTGGCTATCCTCGATGAGCACAGTGCCGGGCGGAGCGAGTTTATCCAAGACTAAGTCCAATGGGCGATGATAGTGCCCGCTTCCACGATGCGATTTGGGGAGTGAAGGATGACCGAAGATCCCCTCCCACCAACTGGCGGCAATTTCGGGAAGCGAACGATTCCTGTCTGCGAAGGAGTGCCAAGCTTCGAGCTTGAACCGATTCAGCGATCCCGACAGACTGCGATCACTGGAGTTGGCATATGTCGGCGGCGCTTCCCAAGCCGCCAATTCGGCGGTGCATTGAGGCCATTCCGGGTTGAAATCGTAGTGCAGCAAGAGCTTGAAGAGCTGTTGCCCGGCATGAATGTGGAGATGCTTCAGTAATTCAGCGTGTCCGGGGAGTACAAGTCCTACACCGGTACTGGCATTCAATAGCGCCACGAATGGCTTGCGGTCGAAGAAGTCGAGGTCGGCGTACCACTCACCCAGCGGATTGCTCGGCATAGGAGGCTTTGGCAGCTTGGCCGGCTGATGAAGGCGCTTCAATAATTTGGCGGTGCAACGTAACGTGATCATGGGACGATTCTAACGGTGATTGCTCGCACGGTTTCTCAGTAGCTTTGAATGCGATTAGCCCGTGTTATCGAGGGTAGGAAAGTCTTTAAGGAACAGTCGCATTGCAAGCGCAAGCGCGGCACCCGCACCTATTCCCTAAAGGAAGGCGCGACCTACACGCCAAACGCCAGATCGCTGCTCGAGGCAAGGCTTTCCGTCAAAAACGAAACAAGAGGAGAGACAAGGCTGGCGGTAGCCCCTTCTTCGCCGAGGACGACGATCTCCGTCATAGGCAGAACCGGCCAATGCTCGGGCGCGTGAAGAATTTGCATCCCGCCCTGCACGAACGATCGGCCAAGCAAAGTGATGCCGAGGCCGCCAGCAACGGCGGCCTGTACGCCCATGAGGCAATTTGACGTACAGGCGATTACCCACTCGCAGCGCACAGCGTCAAGAGACGACACCATGAGATCACGATAAGTGCATGGCTGCGGCAGCGTCACGAGTCGCGTGGGCTTCGCGAAATCGAACTGGTAGTCGGAGGTCGCCATCCATACAAGCGGCTCTCGCCAGATGACGCGACCGCGTTGCGCGTTTCCGTCTTTCTTTGCGATCACTGCATCGAGCTTTCCTGCGTCATAGCTCGCTAACAGGTCACAGCTCAATGCGGTGGTTAAATCTATGGCGACTCCGGGATAGAGACGAGAGAAGCGGGCCAAAAGTCTGGGGAGCTGGCTGGGAATGAAGTCTTCAGAAATACCTAGCTTGAGCTGTCCGACAGTGCCGGGCTCTCGGAATTCGCGCAAAAGTCGGTCGTTAAATTCCAAAATCTGTCGTGCCGCGGAAAGCAGCCGCTCACCATCTGGTGTCAGGCGAAGCGAGCGACCTGTACGCTCAAAAACCCGGCAGTCAAGTATTTCTTCCAGCCTTATAACCTTCTGGCTTACAGCCGATTGGGACCGCCCGACCACATCAGCGGCCGCAGTAAAGCTGCCGTTCTCCACGACCGCGACGAAGGCGCGCAAAAGATCAATTTCCAGGTCAGCGTAGACCACGACTTAGCTGTTTTCTTGCTGGTGGGTATTAGAACTACGCGTTTTACTTCTAAATTGCAAGATGGCACCCTAACTGCAGGGTGTAACGACGGGCCTGGCGAAGAAACGAAGGCCATTCGTCATCTTGCTGGATCGCTGTCTCTGCAGGGACGAGCGTATGGCTAGCTCCTACGTTTAACGATTCCGCCGAAGTGTTCCGGCAACGCGCGCGCGACTGACGTCCTGGCTGGACAGTGGGCTGTAGCTGCGCGTACGCAATGAGTTCTCAGAAAAGGGTGGTTGAAGCGTGACTTGCGAATGTGGCCGAGTGCTGCGTGACTTGCCGGCGGGGTGGCAAGCGACTTTTGGCGCCTTTCGGATTGTGCCGGTCCGCAAGCAGCTTCTCTTGGGTGATCGAGTTATTCGTTTGGGAGGACGCGCCTATGATCTTCTCCAGCTACTCGTGGAAAACGCCGGAGAGTTCGTTTCGAAGAGAGCACTGTTTGAACGTGCCTGGCCAAGGCTCTCGATTGACGAAACAAATTTACGCACGGCTATTGCCGCCCTGCGCCGCGCTCTTCGCGAAGACAGCTCAGGCCGCAGTTATATCGAAACTGATCCGGGGCGGGGCTATCGGCTGTCGGCGCAGGTTGTCATCGACAGCGGTAAATCGACCACGCGCAGCGCCCCGAAGCCACGATCCAGGGTGATCGGCCGTGAGCTCGTAGTTACCGCCTTAGCGGACGAGTATCCCCAGCGGAAGCTCGTAACTATTGTCGGACCTGGGGGAATCGGCAAGACCACCACGGCCTTACTTGTCGCGCAGCAACTTATCGATGGGGCGCTTTTCGATGCGTTGACCCTCGTCGATTTTTCGTCTGTGCATGAGCCGAAGCTTGCAGCAAGCACCATTCGATCGGCTCTCGATCTTACGGGAGAGCTAGAGGACGACTGGGAGGCTATTTGCTTGGCCGTCACGCATCAAAGCAGGCTCCTTGTCCTGGATAGTTGCGAGAGCGTGCTTCCGACGCTTGGCGCGGAATTGCCTGGCATTCTTGAACGTGCACCTGGTCTTGCAGTACTGGCGACTAGTCGGGAGCCGCTCGGCGCACAGGGAGAACTGGTCTGGCGACTCGATCCGCTTTCGACGCCGGCTCTCTATCTGCCCCTAACTGTCGATCAGGCGCTCCGTTACTCCGCAGTGGAGCTGTTTAAGGAGCGGGCAAGTGCGGCGGTAAGCGGCTTCCAATTGACGCTGGAGAACATACAGCAGGTTGCTGAGATCTGCCGCCGTCTCGATGGTCTGCCGCTTGCTATCGAGCTGGCAGCCGGAAGGATCGATGGGCTTGATGTGTCCGAAATGGCCACGGAGTTGACTGACTATTTTCGCTTACATATGCCTGGGCGTAGCACGGCGCCGCTTCGGCATCGCACATTGCAAGCAACACTCGATTGGAGCTACGACGCGCTCAGGCCATGTGAACAAATCCTACTGCGCCGGCTGTCTGTGTTCTGTGGGAATCTCACCGCCGAAACTGTTCGGAACGTTGTTTCCGATGGCTTGCTTGCGGCCTCGCAGGTGGCATCTCTTATGCGGACTCTCGGCACCAAGTCACTGCTGAGCCCTGGCCCTGATCTGCAATCTGAGCACTATGTCTTTCTAGGAACCACGCGGGCCTATGCGCTCGAAAGACTGCAAGAGGCAGGGGAAACCGAAATATTTGTGCCTCGCCATGCCCGGTTTGTCATCGAGCTTATTCGAAGCATGACCGAATCCACTGATCGTGCAGGGTCCAAGTGGTTGATCTTCTGTGCGCGCACGATCGATGAAGTCAGGTGCGCGCTTGAATGGTTGTTGGGGCAGCCTGGCATGCACATGTTGGCGCTGGAACTGGTTCTGGTTGCGCTTCCGCTGTGGCAGAGCCTAGGTTTGGGAACCGAATGCCTGACGGTCATTGCACGACTGCGAAGCACGCGCGACTTTGAAGCGACGGCCGGAGACATGCTGCGCTTGGCCATGACACGTTGCACGATCCTGATGAATCGTGTTGCCGGCTCCGAGGACCTGTATGAGAGCTGGATGGAAGTGTCCGACATTGCCGGAGGGCTCGCTGATCCGCGCGAACATTTGCGAGCGATCTATTCGAGGTTTGTTGCTGCCTGGTCGCTGGGGCGTTTACAGGATGCGCTGGGAAGTGCGGTCAGCCTTGGTCGGGCTGCACAAGCGGACAGCATGGACCGTTTCGAACCTGTGGCCGACGTTTTAGTTGCGATGGCCCAGTTTCAACTGGGGAACTTCACTGCAGCCGACGGCTCGATTGAGCGCGCTCTGCGGGCGCCCGACGCGCTGACCGCTGCAGGATTCGAACTCAACGAGGCTTTTGATTTAGTGAGCGTGGCGCTTACCCGCCGGGCATTCATGCAGGCAGCGCGCGGAGATCTTGCCGGGGCCACCGCCATCGCGGCGAGCAATCTGGAACGAGCGATCAGGCTTCGGCACGATGCCACCATCTGCCATGCCATTGGCGGCGTCTCGGCCTGGGTGGCTATCGAGGCAGGAGACTTGGAGACCGCAAGCCGCCTAGGCAAGCTGCTCGCCGAGCACGCGACTCGTGCGGGGCTGGATTTTTGGCGACTAGTGGCTGATTGCATCGAGGCGGTAGCCGAAGAGTCACGGATAGGTAAGGCCGCCGTCATTGGGACGCTACAACAACTCGCCGGCCGCCTCCATCAAACCTGGTACGGAACTATCCGACTGATCACTGCGCACCTTCTGGCGAGAGCCTTATTGGATGCCGATCGTCCACATGAGGCGCAGATTGGATTGGACGAGGCCATAGCTTATTGCCTGCGCACCGGGGAGCGGTGGTGCTACCCCGTTCTCCTTGCGACACGGGCCGAGTCAAGGTTTAAGCAAGGAGGCGCGAATTTCGAAGTGTTCGAGACTGAGTTTAGCTCGGCGCTCGATATGGCGCAGCGTGCGGGAGCCAACCAGTGGGCGGACTTGATTGCTTCAACAATGTCTCGCTGCAAGCAAGCATGACGTAGAGAAACCTTTGCAGCCTTCCGCAAAAGCAAATATTCACAACTCCTAACGTGCATCGGCGCGGTGACGAGGCTACGTTGCCGGGTCCCGTGACAATCGTGTTCCGCTCGGAATCACTGACGAGGTTTCGAGTATCCCGTGGACGTCACGCACACATTGCTCCTGAGACGTCGGTTTCAGGACGGAGGCGATATGGCGGCCAGCTCAGTATCGGGTGAGCACAACGAGRCGACTGAAATCAGCTTTGGCCCATTCCGTCTCAATCGCTCGCATCGCCAACTCTATTGCGGCGAAACTGTCGTTCCGCTTGGTTGGCCGTCCTATCGCGTGCTCGAGGTGCTGCTGGATCATGCTGGTGAAACGATAGACGGGCGAACCCTGACACAGGCGGTTTGGGGCTCGCTCAATGTCGAGGAATCAAATCTACGCGCAGCAGTGGCGGCGCTTCGACGCGCGATGACAGATGCAGGCTGTGAGCGCCCCTATGTGTTGACGGTGCCCAGGCGCGGCTACAGCTTCTGCGAACCCGTGTCCATCCAGGCTTCTGCGGCAGCGCGCCGCGTGCTGCCGGCACCTCGCGTTGCCGTGGTCGGGCGGGACATTTTCGTCGCGGAGCTCGTCGAGGATCTGCGGACCAGTCGGCTGATCAGCGTGGTCGGCGCGGGCGGTGTGGGTAAGACAACAGTGGCACAGGGAGTCGCGCAGATGGCCCTGGAGCGCGGATGCGTGGATGACGTCGCGTTTGTCTGCCTCGATACAGTTGAGACAGGCGCGGGCTTGCTAGATGTCTTTCTCCGGGATCTCGGCATCAACGCGCCGGGCGACAATCCGTGGGCCGACCTGGAGAGCTTCCTCGACAATCGACGCATGCTAATCGTCGTGGACAACTGCGATCACTTCATCGAGAGCGTCGCGCCGGTAGTCGAAGAACTCTTGTCCATCGCACCTAACGTCCGCGTGCTGTGCACCAGCCGAGCGCCCTTGCGCGCGGCGGATGAGCGACTGCGGCGTCTGGACGGTCTGCCGGTGCCGTCCGAGGCAGAGGGCTTGACCGCGGTACGTGCACGCAAGTTTGCGGCGGTAGAGCTTTTCGTGGAGCGCGCCACGGCCAGCAATCGGAGCTTCCGGTTCACGGACAGCTCTGCACCACGTGTGGCCTCGATCTGTCGATGCCTTGACGGTTGTCCGCTGGCGATCGAAATCGCTGCAGCGCGCATGGATGCGTTTGATCTGCCGGCCCTTGCCCAGCTGATCGAAGGCCCTGTCAGGCTACAAATGCTTGGCCGCGCCAGCGCGTCACCCAGGCATCGCTCGTTGGCTGCAGCGCTGGATTGGGGCTTTGAAACGCTGACAGTCGATGAGCAGATCGTTTTGCAGCGTTTAACCGTGTTCAGAGGAACATTTACATTCGAAGCCGCGCGGCAGGTCGTCGGATTCGGCGAGATCAAAGCAGTCGAGGTCAGCGACGTGGTAGCTCGGCTGTTTTCAAAGTCTCTGGTTGCCGCAAGCCGCGAGGGTATCCAGGGGCGTCGTAGACTCCAACATACCGTCCGGATTTACGCTGCGGAGAAACTTGACCACAGCGGCGAGCGGGCCCAAGTCGCGCGGCGACATGCAGCCTACTACGGGGCCATCCTCACCGCTGCTCGGAGCAGGGCGGATCTCAGGAGTCCGTCCGACTGGTATCGGGCATACCGCGCCGACTTCGAGCAGTTTCGCGCTGCGCTTGAATGGGCTGGCTCGTCTGCTGGTGACGACGAGATATATATGTCCCTGTCGCTCGGGGTGCTTCCCTTGTGGGATCGGCTTGGCCTCAAGGGTGACAAGCCCGAGCTGCCGGCGCTACAGAAGGCTGCTTCCGCGAGGCAACTACCCGTCCGGGAATATCTTCTCCAACTGACCGCTACGAAGCTTCGCGAGGCCGGCATGGGTGGCTTCACCGTACAGGAACTCATGGCCGAGGCCGGCTTGCGCCCCAACGCTTTTCGCAGCCATTTCAGTTCATGTGACGAATTGATCGTCGAGGCGCTGCGCTCTGTTGGCGGCTGGCTTAAAGAGCGGATCGAGGAGGGGAGTGTAAGGGGCGACGCGACACTGGCACGCACTGCAAGCGAATTTCTCACGCCACATCATCGTGACAATCCGGGCACGGGTTGCGCGACAAGCGCGCTTCTGTCTGATCTCGGGCGGGGTTCAATAGCCGTTCGCGCCCATTGCACCGAGCATCTGCAGAACGAAATCAAGCTATTGGCCGGGATGCTGGGTGACCAGGCCGACCCGTTGGTCCGCGAAAAGGCATGGCTGTCCTACGCCGCGATGGTCGGGGCAATCGGTCTCTCTCGCGCCGTCGACAGCATTGCGCTTTCCGATGAGATTCTTCAAAGCGTCGAATCGGCATTGAGCAGGGCGGGAGAGCGCCGATGAAGAAGTGCGAGCAGCCGGGACAGTGCACTAGATAGATCGACCGCCTCGAAGACGGGCCTATGGAGGGTGGAAGTTATTTTTTTAGATAGTCCGCGGTCCCATCGATCCAGTCCTGCCGTTGGGGCGCGAAGATGTCGATGTCGATCGTCTCTTCCGTGATCACAAACTCGTGCGGGACGTTTGGAGGAATCACCATCAGATCGCCGGCGTTCATGACGTACTTCTTGCCTCCGGAATAAACCTCGGCACGACCTTTCGTGATCCAGGTAATCTGTTCGTTCGGATGGTGATGAAGCGGCACCACCGCGCCCTTCTTCATGGTCCATACGACGAAGGTACTCTGAGCGCCGTAGATGACCTGGCGATCTATCAGCGGCGAGACGTGCTCCACTGGCTGATCGGCCAGGCCATACAGCACTGGGGCCTGCCCCATGTGCAGGCTAACCTGAGGTTGAATGCCTCTGCCCGGCGCCTCTTCAGGTGCTCGCGTAGGCGCCGTAAGGGAATCGGCCATCGCCGCTTCGAAGTTCAAGCTCATGGCCGTGATGGCGAGAGCCCCTGCAATATGACGCCAGCGACGCTGGGCAGAGGAAACGGCGGGCATAAATGTCACCTTTCTTAGTTCGGGAAGCCGTGCTTGGTTGGCGATACGGGCATTGACTTAGCCAGGTTCGTCGAGCGACATCTTGAGCAGCTGGATCGGTTGCGCGATGCGCGACTTGCCGCCATGAAACATGGCCGCTCTATCGATCTGCGGCACGGGCAGCCAGATGACCCTGTGCTCGTCGATAAAGGGCGCATCGACCCAATGCAGCCTAGGGTCTTGAATGATCGTGATGATGACACCGTCGGCGGCGCGTCGTTTCTTTAGCGCGTTCTCCGCCAGGTCGCTGAAATAGAGGTCTCCATTGGCGTCCATGACCGAGCCACCCATCGGCGGCAGGTCGGCCCATGGCTCAACCTTGCTCGCGATGTCCTTGGGCGAAACAGCGGGGTCGTCGAGAAAACGCGTCTCGAGACGCGACCACGGCCCCTCCAGGGGGCCGAAATATAGCCAGTGTCCATCGGGCGATACTTCCAGCGGATCGGTGTTCACCTTCAAGGGCTGGCCGTTCGGTGCCTTGAGCACGTCGCCGTCCAGAATGATGTCCCGGCCACCGGCCGTGGTGGATGGATGGCCATCCAATACGCGGCGTGCGTCACCTGTCTTCAGATTGAGGACAATCAACCCTGGGCGCCCGGCATCCGTCAGATAGGCTTGGTTGCCGTGAAACCGGATGTCGTCGACGTAACTGCCGCTGCCAATCGCCGTCGGGCCAAATCGAATCACCCGGGTCACGCGACCCGACTTAAGGTCGATACGCACGACCTTGGCTGCCTCTGGCAAGGGTTCGCCGCCAAATGCAGGCGTGCCTGTATCGACCACCCATAGCCCGCCGCTGTGATCGCGATGCAATGCGTTGACGTTGACGAAGACGTCGCGCGGATCATCGCCCGGTCGCCACGCATTCCAGTCCGCGTCGGGGTAAGGCTGAGGGACCCCATGCTGGTCGAGTTGGGCGACCGCAGGACCGTTTGAGCCGCTCCATCGTGGTCCGGCAACGAACACGCGGCCGCTATCAACTACCACGGCATTCCAGACCATCGTCCGGGTTTCGGCCGCGACGATGAGCTTTGGCGATGAAGCAGAACCGGTGGGTGAAGTCATGATAGCGGCCGAAAATAGCAACATGGAAGCGGTGCGCATAACTGCCTCCGTTAGACCTAGAAGCCCGATAGCACGACCTTGCCGATCGAGCGCGAGCTTTCGATCAAGGCGTGCGCGCGCTTGAGGTTGCCTGCATTGATTGGGCCGTAATTCTCTTTGATCGTGCTGCGCAAGACGTCCGCGTCGACCAGGTCAGCGACCTCATTGAGAATGTGGCCCTGGCGCGCCATCGACGGCGTCTGGAAACGCGAGCGGGTAAACATCAGCTCCCAGTGCAGCGCCAGGCTCTTCATCTTAAGCTTATTGATGTTCGGCGGGGTGGCGGGGTCGTCGATCAGGCCAAGATGCCCTTCAGGCGCCAGCAACTCCACGATCTCGTCGAAATGTTGTTCGGTGTGAGTGAGGCCCATCACATAGGTCACTCCCTCTGGCGCGATGGCACGAACCTGATCCACCAGCGGCTTGGTGTGGTCGATGACGTGGTGCGCGCCCATGCTTTCAACCCAGTCTCGCGTATCCGGCCTTGAAGCCGAGGCAATCACGGTCAAGTTAGTCAGGCGGCGGGCTAACTGGGTGGCGATCGAGCCAACGCCGCCGGCACCACCAATGATCAGCAGCGAGCCTCGTTCGCCGCCCTTGCCATAGTCGACGCGAAAGCGATCGAACAGCAGCTCCCATGCAGTCAGCGAGGTGAGCGGCAATGCCACCGCGTTTGCGTAATCGAGCGAACGGGGCTTTCGGCCGACGATGCGCTCGTCGACAGCATGGAACTGCGCATTCGCTCCCTGGCGGTCGAACGAGCCGGCGTAGAACACCTCGTCGCCCGGCTTGAACAGAGTGACTGCGGAACCGACGGCATGCACCACGCCAGCTGCATCCCAGCCCAGCACCTTGAGTTCGCCGTTGGGGTCGATGCTGGCGCGCACTTTGACGTCCGCGGGATTCACCGAAATCGCCCGCACCTCGACGACAAGGTCGTGCGGTGCGGGTTCGGGCATCGGCAATTGGACGTCGATCAGGCTTTCAGGATCTGAGATCTTCAGAGACTTTCTATAACCGATAGCCTTCATCACTGCTCTCCGGTGGCTGTGCTTGCGATTGGCAGGTGCGTTTGTGTCGACTACGCAGGCTCTGCATATCCCGCGCGCGACCGAAGGTCGGTGGTCGCAGTATGCGCATCAACCTCCGACCACCAAAGTGAAGTCTTGTGAAAACTTGTGTGGCGAATAGAAGCGCGCACCGCATTTGATGAGTGTCGTTCACGGACAGATCACGCTGGATTGTCTTCCACGCGAATTCACAACTTGCTACGCGACTTCACCAGTGACTGTACTTAAGGTCCCTCGTACGACCCTACAGTTCGGAGAGGGAAGCATGGACAACCTGGTGAAATCCATCCGCGCCCGCGCGGTTCATGTGCCGCTGCGACGCCCGGTGATTGCGGGAATCGGCCGTTTCGATCAGTGGCCACTGGTACTTGTTGACCTAGAAACCAGCGGCGGGATCGTGGGCCATAGTTACATTGCGCCTTACCGCGCAGCGGCTGTTCCAGCCATTGTGCGGGAACTGGAGGACTTGGGTGCCGCCCTCAAGGGCCGCGCGGTAGCTCCTTTCGATATGTTTCAGGGCGACCTCAAGGCGCTCAATGTGGTTGGTGTGACCGGCATTTCAATGATTGCCACATCAGCGATAGACATGGCCGCATGGGATGCGCTTGCTAAGGCCGCGGGCGTGCCGCTTGCGGTGCTTCTCGGCGGAACGATCGGACCTTTGCGGGCTTACAACAGCAACGGGTTATGGCGGCATGAGGTGTCCACTCTGGCCGCCGAGGCGCGCACTTTGGCCGAAGAAGGCGGCTTCCGCGCCATGAAGCTAAGGCTTGGCAACGAACATGTCGTCGATGACATCGCCGCGATCAGGGCCGTACGGGACGGCATTGGCGACGCCATCGATCTGATGGTCGATTTCAATCAAGCACTGGGCCTGGGCGACGCTATCCGTCGTTGCCACGAACTTGATGACATGGGTCTTTACTGGTTCGAGGAACCCATCGCCTACGACAACGTTCATGGCTACGCGCAACTTGCCAATAAAGTTCGCACACCGCTTCAGATGGGCGAGAACTACTACGGACCACGCGATCTTTTCACCTTCCTTGCTGCCGGCGGCGTGCACTACGCCATGGCCGATCTCATGCGTATTGGTGGGGTGTCGGGCTGGCTGCGTGCCGCAAGCATTGCCGGCGCCGCCGGAGTTCAGTTTTCCAGTCATCTCTATCCGGAGATATCCGCACATCTGATGCGCGTCACTCCGACGGCTCACTGGCTCGAATGGGTGGACTGGGCAAGCCCCATCTTGGCTGAGCCGATGATTCCTGTTGGCGGACAACTTAGCCCGTCGACACAGCCCGGAGTCGGCATCGCATGGAACGAAGCTGCCGTCGCGAAGTATCGCGTCGAGATCTAAACCTCGCGATGCCATCACCACTTAAGCGAACTCTGGAGAAAGTAGCCATGGCCTATGAATCGATCAACCCATCGAACGGCGAGGTAGTGAAAACTTTTCCGCAAATTTCCGATACTGACCTCGAGACGGCACTGACCACCGCCCACATCTGTTACGAGACAGACTGGCGGCATCGGGCAATTGCCGAGCGCGCAAAGATCGTCTCGGCGGCTGCGGCCAAGTTACGTGCGAACGCGGAGCACTTCGCTACGCTGGTCACGCTTGAGATGGGCAAGCTAATCGCAGAGGCTCGTGGTGAGGTCGCGCTGTCGGCCGACATTCTTGACTACTACGCTGAGCGCGCCGAGCGCTATTTGACCCCGCAGCCGATCCCGGAGTCGCCGGGCTCGGTCGTAGCGACCAAGCCGATCGGCGTCATCCTTGGTGTTGAGCCTTGGAACTTTCCTTATTACCAGCTCGCACGCGTGGCCGGTCCGCAGCTAATGGTGGGCAACACCGTGATCATTAAGCATGCCAGCAGTGTGCCGCAATGCGCTGCCGCGTTTGCGTCCCTATTTGATGATGTCGGTGCGCCAAAGGGGGCTTACACCAACATCTTCGCGAGCACGGATCAGATCGGACGGCTGCTCGATGATCGTCGCGTGCGTGGCGCGACGGTCACCGGCAGCGAACGAGCCGGCGCGGCCGTGGCGGAACGCGCAGGTCGCAACCTCAAAAAATCCGTGATGGAGCTCGGCGGCAGCGATGCGTTGATCGTGCTGGAGGATGCTCCGATCCAGCCCACGCTCGACAACGCCATCTGGGGCCGAATGAACAACACAGGTCAAAGTTGCGTCGCTGCCAAGCGCGTGGTGGTGGTCGGCCACGATCGAGGCAAGCTGTTCCTCGACGGTCTCGCTGAGAGGATGAGTGCCTTGCGCGCTGGCGACCCGACTGATCCCGATACCACGCTTGGCCCCGTCTCGTCTGAGGGCGCGATGAAAGGTTTGCTTGGCCAGATCGAGATCGCCAAGGCGCATGGCGCGCGTGTCGTAGTGGGCGGTGGCCGCGTGGCCCGACCTGGTTTCTATGTCGAGGCAACTATCCTGGCGGACATCGACAAGTCGAACCCGATTTACGTGCAGGAGCTATTCGGTCCCGTCATCTCGTTCTATGTCGTCGAGTCGGAGGCCGAGGCCATCGAGCTCGCCAACGGCACTCCGTTCGGCCTCGGCGGCTCCGTTTTCACTGCAGATCTCGACCGCGGTCGCCGCGTCGCCGAACAGATCGAGAGTGGCATGGCCTTCGTGAATCATCCGACCTGGACCGCGCCCGAGTTGCCCTTTGGCGGCATCAAGAACTCGGGCTACGGCCGCGAGCTGTCGGAACTCGGCTTCGGCGAGTTTGTGAATCGCAAGCTGATCGCCGTCTCTCCAGTCGGCGCACCGCCTCCTGGCGTCTCGGCGGCGGGCTGATCCAGGTTTCCTCTTGAATTGGAGAGCAAAATGACGACGGTACGCGAAGCGTTCTTCGATGTCGCCCGCGAACTAGGGCTGACCACGATCTTTGGCAACCCCGGCTCGACCGAGGAAACGCTCCTCAAAGATTTTCCGCCAGACTTCCGATACGTACTGGCGCTCCAGGAAGCGCCTGCTGTCGCGATGGCGGACGGTTACTCGCAGCGAACGGGACGTGCGGCTCTGGTTAACCTGCACACGGCCGCAGGCATGGGCAATGCGATGGGGAACATCGAGAGCGCCTGGTACAACCGCGCGCCGCTCATCATTACGGCGGGCCAGCAGACGCGCCAAATGCTGCTGCTTGAGCCGTATCTGACAAACACGCAACCGACCGAGCTGCCGAAGCCGTTTGTCAAATGGGCCTATGAACCGTCGCGCCCCGAGGACGTGCCCGGCGCGCTGATGCGGGCCTACGCCATGGCGGTGCAGCCACCAGCCGGCCCGGTCTTTTTGTCGATCCCTATGGACGACGTCGACAAGCCCGCGATCATGCCTGAGATCCGCTCGATCGGCCGCCGGCTCGGCGCCGATCCGAGTTTCCTCGCGAATCTGGTCGACGCCCTCAATGATGCTAAGTCGCCCGTGCTCGTCATGGGTGGCGCGGTTGATCAGAGCGACGGCTGGGAAGATGGCGTGCGGCTGGCCGAGCGACTGCGCTGCAAGGTTTGGGCGGCGCCTGGGGAAGGGCGGCCGGGTTTTCCTGAGACCCATCCAGCGTTCCAAGGAAGTTTGCCAGGGGCGATCGGGCCACTGTGCGATCACCTTGCAGGACACGACGTTATTGTCGTCATTGGCGCGCCCGTCTTCCGCTATTACCCCTATGTCGAAGGCAATTACATCCCGACGGGCTCCCGGCTCTTCCATATTACCGACGATCCGAATGAGGCAGGGCGCGCGCCGGTAGGTGAGAGCATCCTCGCTGACCCCGCTCGCGCCTGTGCGGTGCTTGCGGACCTTGTCAGCGAGCCGAAGCGACCGGCGCCGACCCCGCGGCCTCGACTGGCCGCTCCGTCCGATCAGTCGATCATCACGCCCGATCGGCTTTACTACGCCATCGACCAGGTGCGACCAGACGACAGCATCATCGTCCAGGAGTCCATGTCGTCGCTTAAGGCACTGCGGCAGCGGTTGCCGACAAGCCAAGCGCGTTCGTTCTTCTCCATGTCCAGCGGTGTACTGGGTTATGGCCTGCCGGCGGCGGTCGGCGTGGCGCTCGCCGAGCGCGACGAGGGGACGGACCGCAAGGTGATCGACATCGTGGGCGACGGTGCGGCCAACTACGTCATCCAGGCGCTCTGGACCGCAGTACAGCACAAGCTCGACATCCTTTTCATCATCCCGCGCAACGGTGCCTACAACATTCTCAAGGCTTTCGCGAATCAGCTCCATACGCCTGGCGTTCCTGGGCTGGACCTGCCGGGCCTCGACTTCGTTTCCTTGGCGGCTGGTTACGGTTGCCCAGCCGAACGCGTGACCGAACTCTCCACGCTGGACAACGCCCTTCAGCGCGGAATCGCTACCCCAGGACCACACTTAATCGAGGTCCTCGTGGACCCGACTGTGCCGCCGCTCTTGTAACCTATCAGTGAGGATTTGAACTCATGAGCCAGCAACCCTTCGTCCAGAATCATCGTCAGCTCACCTATGCAGGTGCTGCCGTCGCTCTCGCGGCTGCCGTTGCTCGGTCTCGCGAGATCAATGCACCCGAATGTATCGCCGTGGTTGACGCCGGCGGCAACGTGCTGGCTTACGGTCGGGTGGAGGGTGCGGCCGTGCTTGCAATGAAGCCATCGATCGCTAAGGCGCAAACTGCCGCCTCGCTTGGTATCGCCACGGGCCCGATACCGTTTGAGTTCGGCGTCAACCTTGCCACAGCGAGCCAAGGCGACATCACCAATCTTGGTGGCGGCTTGCCTATCACCGTCGACGGTGTGGTGCTTGGTGCGATCGGCGTCGGCTCCGGCACTACAGAGCAGGACCTCGACGTCGCCGAGGCTGGTCGAGCCGCGCTGCTTAAAGCACTGGGCGCAAAATAAACGTAGGAGGTGCCTATGAAGACTTTCGTTCCGGTATTGGCGCTTGCAGCCTTGGTTTGTATCAGCGTCTCAACTCAGACCATCGGAGGCTCTATGAGCAATAACGCACTCCCTGCCGAGCGTGCGATCGGCCAGATCGAGCCCGTTGCGCACTTCTCCGACGCCATGCCAACCGGTGTCGCGGTGTCAGCGAAGGGGCGCATCTTCATCAACTACCCGCGCTGGGGCGATGATGTTCCGTTTACGGTTGCGGAGATCCGTGACGGTAAAGCGGTGCCGTTTCCTAACGCAGCAATCAATGCCTATGATCCGAAGCACCCAGGTACGACACTCATCAGTGTTCAGAGCGTGGTGATCGATCCAAGGGATCGGCTCTGGATCCTCGATACGGCCGCCCCGGGCTTCGCCGAACCCAAGCAAGGTGGCGCCAAACTCATGGCCGTCGATCTCACGACCAATCAGGTTGTAAAGACGATAGTGTTGCCCGCGAGCGTAGTGCTCAAATCAACCTACGTGAATGATGTGCGGTTCGATCTGCGCCAGGGTAAGGAAGGCGTCGCTTACATCACCGACTCCTCGGTCACTGGCCCGGGCGCAATCATTGTGGTCGATCTTGCGACCGGTGAAGCCTGGCGGCGGCTGAGCGGCCATCCCTCGACCATGCCGGATCCCTCCTTCGTGCCCGTCGTCGAGGGCGAGCGCTTGGCCGTGAGGGAAGCAGGCAAGGCACCGCAGCCCTTCGCGGTCGGCTCCGACGGCATCGCGATCTCGGCCGATGGTGCCACGCTCTACTACTGCCCATTGTCGAGCCGACATCTTTATGCGATTCCGACGAAAGTGCTGCTTGATCGTGAGGCTAGCGCGCAGACATTGGGCGCGGCCGTCGTCGATCTAGGCGAGAAGGGAGCATCGGATGGCCTCGAGGCGGACGATAAAGGGCGAATCTATGCTGGCGACTATGAGCGCAACAGCATCCGTCAGCGCCAGACGAATGGGGAGTGGAAAACGATCGCCCATGACCCGCGTATTCTCTGGCCGGACACGATGTCGGTGGGTCCCGATGGTTACCTCTACTTCACGGCCAACCAGCTCCACCGTCAGGCTCAGTTCCATGAGGGTAAAGACGAGCGCGTGRAGCCTTATACGCTCTTCCGAGTGAGGATCGATGCCGGCCCCGTCCTGCTGAAGTGAAGCGTAGCGATCGTCTGGATACATCCCAGGCGATCGACTTCGCATCCGCAAAATCGGTGCGAGACGGCTACGCGAATGCCGCGTTCGTCTCCGTCGTTACAAGATGCGATCCGGCCGACGGGGCGGCGTTACCACGGCAACCGCTGGTGCGCGTGCTTGGGCTGACCGTAGAAGTGGCCGCGCCTCTGAAGGCGCGGATGACGGAGGAGCTTATGTGTGACGGGAGGACAGGGGCCGGCGTCGTAGAGCACTCGTCATCATGCTCAGATGGAAAGACGTCGAACGATTTATGTGCGTCGCTGATCATAATGTTGGCGGGTGTTTTTGCCCTCCACGTGAAATCCAAAAACTTCCTCAAGCACGCGATGGCTCCCCACTTCGGTGACTATCAGCTTATGCTCGGGGAGCAGACCAAGAGCCTCTTCGACATGACCGATGCCATCGCGGAGCGTTGCTGCCATCTCGGTGGGATGACGCTCCGCTTCATCAGGCATGTCGCTCAGCTCACGCGCACAACCGACCAAGACGCCGGCTCGGCGCTTACCATTGAGGCACTGGGTGAGCTTCGAGAGAACAACCAACAACTTATCGGTGCGATGAGAAACCTCCATGCAACCTGCGAGAAGCGTGGCGACAGCAAGACAGTCGGCCTCCTAGAGACGTGGATCCACGAAATGGAACGCCGCGCGTGGGTTCTCCCAGAGATCACTGAGTGGCCCGCCAGCTGATTTAGCTATGAACGGAGACGGTCTTATGCCGAATATCGCGGCGAACACGAGACCTCGGTCGCGATTTGGCGCGGTCCTCGCTGCGCTGCTCTCGGCTGTTTTCTTCGGCCTCAACGCTGTCGCCTCCAAATTGCTGTTTGCGCCGAGCGGCCATTTCGACGCCACGGCTCTCTTCGTTGCTCGGGGATTTTGGTCGATTCCCTTGTTCCTTGGCCTCGCGGCAATCACGTGCCCGCGGCCATTCCCCAGACTTTCCGCAACTCAGATCGTCTTGCTCATCTTCTGCGGTGCGGCTTATGGTCCGGGCACCAACGCGCTTTCCGCCTTGGGCGCGAGCCAGACAAGCGCCGCTCATGCGGTACTTCTCATGAGCATGTTCCCGCCACTGGCGGCCGTACTTGCTGCCCTCGTGTTGCGAGAACGCCTTTCCAGCTTGCGTATCCTCGCCATCGCAGTCGGCATGGCAGGGGCGGGCATCCTCACCGGATCAAGATCTGGAAGCGGATCTTCTATGCAGGGTGATGCCATGATCGCAGCCTTCATCTTCACTTGGGCGCTGCTGACCCTTGGGATCCGCAAACTCGATGCGAGGTTACCCCCGCTGTTCGTAGTGGGAGTGTTTGGGGCGATTGGCGGGGTGATGCTCGCCGTCATCGGGTTAGCTGTTGGGCAGTTCGATGCAGTCCTGATTCCGATCCGGCATCGCGACTTGGCCACGATCATCTGGTTCGACGTCGAGCTGGTCCTGTGCCTTTCGCTTGTTGGCCAGCTTCTCCAGGGCATTGCCCTCAAGGCACTCAATGTGGCGCTCGTCGTGGCACTCACATCCTACGGTGCGATCGCGGCCGGCATGGCTGCATCGGTGCTACTGCTTCGAGAGAGCTTGTCGCTTCAGGAGATCATCGCTGGCATCTTCCTTGTCTGCGCGCTGGCCCTCTCACTCATTCCTGATGCAACGCTATCCCTTGTGTTCAAACGCGGCGCTCCGCCGAGTCATTCGCAGGAATCCGGGAGAAATTGCGGAGATGATCGATGAGGCGACATATCGTCCTTTTGAGTCACAGCCCAGGCCTCTCCATCAATTCTTAGCCGCCGAGCTCAATGCGGTGTGATTAGGGCTGGCTATCGCGGCTAGCCTGTGTGAGCGGGCCATGAGGCACGCAAAGGCCAAAACCAAATCTTAGGCCATCTGATCGTTTTAGTCGTGCGGGATTAGACGGCCGCAACTCGCCGCAAGGTGGGCAGTTTTCTCATCGGTGCCGACTACTGCGCGAGGTCCCTGCGCCCCCACTCTGACTGTGAAAGCAGTAGCAAATTTCCAGCCGCATCGGTAAGCCAGGTTGGTACCAGGTTGGGCGGCACATACCAGTCAGCGTCCTTATCCATGCCAGGAGTCCAAACTGCGAGGTGCGTTCTGAGCATCGCGGCAAAGTCGACTTGTGTCCATGCCTGAAGATAACCATGGCCCTGTCGAGCCTGCGAACTGGCCTTCCTGCGGCGCCGGCCGCTCTGCATTCGGCTGGCCGTAGTCGTCCATCGAATGCAGAGTCCGGCTCACGCCGTTGTCTGTGTCGCCAAATCTGCCCGCTGTTCCGATCAACCCGTCGGCGTGGGATAACGAGCTAGCATTGGTCCGCTATCGACCCATAGGGGGCGCGGACAATTGCAAGGGCGGGGCGCAGTCAGCCTTCTGCCGGCGTCAATTCGCCTCGATTAGGTCAAGTTATCGCGGGTAGGGGGAGGAGATCTCTTTGGCCAAAGAAGAGCGGACGTTCAAGTGGCCGCGCATCGAGGCTGATAGCCTGCGTTTGTGCGCAAAGTAATCTAAAGCGCAATTCGCCGCCGGACGGTATAGTTGCAACTACTGTGCAGTGCACATCGTCATCGCCCTAGCATCGTGTTCATATGACCAACTGGCAGCTCACCGAACCACACAGGGCAGCGCTCGATGAGACACTTCAAATCTGTGCTGACTATCTGCGCGCTCTACGGTTTGCCACGGGCGACACATGGCGAGATCCGACATATCACGACAACCACTTGCTTTCCTATCTGGCACAGGACTTCATTGAGTCCGCGTTAGCCATCCCTTTGCTTGCCCAGCAAGGCATACAGAATGTGGCATTGCGCGAAGCTCGCTTTATTTTGGAGGCGCACATAAAGCTATGCTACGTGCAGCAACAGGACTACAGGAGCAACATCCAAAGCAAGCTTGATTCCTTCGAAAGGGTGCTCGATTCCTCGAGTATTTCAATTAAGAAGGACATCGAGCTTCATCTCATTCCTGAGCAATCACGCGCATCCATCCAGGAAGAGACGGGGCGTCTTTACGGTGCAACATCGAATTACGTCCATCTTACTCGCTCTCAGATTGACGAGCGCATTGGACGAACAGATGCTGGGCACACCGCGGGTTACGAGAGCGTTGCGGATATTTTGCGACTCAACAACGTCTTGGCTAGAGTCTTTGCCGCATCGCTCGTGTTCCTCTTTCACTCAGTCCCACCGTACGTACCCGCCGATTGGTTCGTCGAGAGCGACGGCTCTACCATCGGCTGGTATTTTGCGAAGTCTCATTTCATGGGATTGCTCGACGAGAGCTTCGACTACAAACATGAGCGACAAGGACGCCTTCCCGAAATTCGCGCGGCAAGAGCGGCTGCCATCGTCTTCTGATAACTCCTGCGCCCTGCGAGAAAGGCAGGCACGCTTACTGCGTTACATCGACTAGATGATGGAGGTCCTTATGGACGGCGAGACGCTCCAACTTGTTGGATTTCTGTCGCACGGTGCCAATGAGGTATTCGAAAACGCCAAAGCCCTTTACGGCGAGGCAACCCTTCTTGCAGACGAAGGGTGCTGGGCACGCGCACTCTTCTTGCACCAGATATCTCTGGAGGAGTGCGCAAAGATCGAAGTACTTGGCGCTGCGGTGACAGCGACCCTCCTAGGGCACGACATTGAAGTTCCGGCTCTTCAAAGAGCTTTTAGCAGGCACGAGCGGAAGAATCGCATAAATGCCTTCTCTCTTCCGGCCACGGCAGCTGAAGATGATGCGCGCAAATCGGGTGACCTGAAGGGCTCTCGGCAAGCGTTCAAAGAGCTCCAAGACGCGTTTCACGAAGAGTCAAACAATGACAAGAATGGCGCGCTGTATGTCGATCTTCGGAAAGAGTTCACCTCTCCTCTTCATCGAGTTTCCGAGGAGATGTTTCAGAAGGTGAGGGCTCTGAATGACACATTCCTTGGGCTGAGCCAAACAAAGATTAACTTGCTATATCGATGGTCTGAAGATTGGGCTTCTGCGGCCAAAGAAGCTGGGTTGATGGTTGAAACGCTGGACCTTCCCAGTCTGAAGTTCGACGGAGGTCAGTCGTTTTCCGAATTGGCCGACGAAATGATTCAAAGGATCAAGGGTATGGCCCACGGCATGAAGGGAGGGGTCGAGAAGGACAACCGCTGACGCGGAAGTGCTTTTGGCCCAGTTCTGCCGCAGACACAAAGCGGATCACTAATCACGACAGAGCACCATGGATATCATTCTGGGTGGCCTGCTGATGGAGGCAGCTCCGTAATCGATGGATCCTGTGCCCCAGGTCGCAGCGTCGCTCGAACCCCGGTCAGGGCCCACTCTCGAGCGCCCGTCCACACGAGAGTCGATCTGAGACAGCGCGATTGGCCTGTGTTACGCAGGGGGAGGGGGTTCTCGGACTGCCATCAACGAGACTCGTGCCGACAAAAATCCCACCTTATCAATTGGATGCCGACAGCTCTAGCCTGTTCGCCGGTGAGTTGTGTAACCGCCCCCTGCATGGGCCTATGATATCGATGCTGGTGGGAGGCAAGGGCTTTTCCGATCTGATGGAGTCGTGACGACTTAGCCAAGGAAGGCCGTTCCTGTTCTTGGACGGAGACGTTTGCCACGATGAGTAGATCGGACAATGGATACACCAGCGCCTGACTCAACACTGGAAGCCCTGTCGACCGCCGCGCTGCATGCGCGGCTGGCTCTCACTAACTGGGAGCGCGACGAGGAGTACATACCGAACGAACAAGTGTTTCGCTTGTTCCGCCGTGCAAAAGAGAGCGGCGATCGCATGCGTGCCGGACAGCTCTCGGCCGCTCTTTCCAGGCGCCTTCTCGGTTTGTCCAAGGGATTTGCTGTTCGAAGCGGTATCTACCCAGGAAACATCGACAACCTGGACCAGGCCGCAGAGGAGATTTCCCAATTCGTTTGGGAACGCCTAGTTAGCCAGCCCAAAGACGCTGCGCATGCCGAAAAGTACTTTGGCCAGCTGTTTAGTCGCCGCGCCCTGGATTTCCAGAGAACGCTTCTGGCCAAGAAGCGTAAATGTCAGGACAGCCTGGATGCACTGGACCAACCGCCGGAAGACGTTCCCGACTCCTGGTCGGATYCGGGCCCGAACCCCGAAGACACTTTGGCAACACAACAGGAACATGCACAAATTGCTATGCGCTTGCAGGCGATTCTGACCAAGCAAGAACTTTCGACCTACGTAATGCTTTATGTCGAGGAAATGCCGGTCAAGGACATCGCGGCAGCTCTCGGTGTTACTCCGAGGGCGGTCAACAACTACAAGAATGCTGCGCTAGGCAAGATTCGCAAGGAGTTCACCCCATGACTACGCACACCCATAGGATGTCACTTGAGGAAGTGCTGGACGAGCTCTTCTACTCGGCTGACAAACCTTCCGCCACCATGGTGCTCCGTGCCTGCCATGCTCATCCCGAATATCGGGAAGACATCATGGAGTTCGCGTCACTTTGGTCGTCTTATGTGGCTTCACCCGAGCCAGCAAGAATGGCCGACCATGTGTCCGAGGAATCTGTCAGTCGTATGCAAAGCTTCGTGCTTAACCTGCTGCACGAAACCGATCGTGAAGCCAACTCGAAGCCAAGCGTCGATTTCGTGTCGGCCGCTATAGAGGGTTTGGCGGGGGGAAGCCTTCGGCGAGCAGCTAGGGCCGCCGCGCTTGGAGAGTCAACCTTGCTCTTGCAGAAGGTCCTGACCAAGCGCCTGACAAATGTGCCTCTTATCGTTCTCGATAAATTGGCAGAGCATCTCAGTCTCACAATCGAGGCGCTTAGCCAGACGCTCAGCCCAAGACTGGGCGGTGCGAGAAGTTACAAGTCCGCTGACAAGCCGAGCGATCAGGCAATGGAAACCTGGGAGAGCGCCGTTCGCGCTCTCCCAGTCTCAGAAGAAGAGAAGAAGCGACTACTAAGTCTTCAAGACTGAGGCGGATAGCTCTTGACCCCTTTCTATCGAGCTCGAGATGCCGCGAGACAGCTGCGAACCACGCTGTTTGGGGAGATGTCGTCAACCGCCCTTGTCTCGACGCAGATCGTCGAAATGATCGCGCATGAGGATGCGGAGGATTTCGAGATCTCGCTTGCGCATCCAACTGATGCAGCACTTGGAGGTGCCGACGCAATCCTTTTGCGAAAGTTCCGGCAGATCATTGTCCGCAACGATGTGCAGTGTGAGGAGCGTTCATTCCTAATTGCTCATGAATTTGGTCATTGGAAACTCCACCCTGAGGAGCATGACAGTTGCCATAGGGTGATCGATTCAACCTTGAAGCCAGACGATGCCGACACTTTCGGCTCCCAAAAGGTTGAGGCGTACGGAGCCCGCGAACGTGCGGAGTTACAGGCCAACATCTTCGCCCGAGAACTCTTGCTACCGCGCGAGCTCGCCAGAGCCCTGTTCCTGGCGGGATGGACCGCACATCGGATCCAGCAGTCTCTTTGCTTGCCGTTGGAGCTGGTTCGCCAGCAACTCCTTGATGGGCTTCTACTGCCGGATCATGGCCCTCTCGCTGAGACGGCATGGGAAGTGATTACTCCAACCGACGAGCAAACCAAGGCAGCGACGTCACAGGCAAAGACCTCGCTTGTGGTCGCCGGACCCGGAACCGGTAAGACGGCTACGCTGCTCATGCGTGTACAGCACCTACTGTCACAGGGAGCCAAGCCGAGCGAGTTGCTTCTGCTTACCTTCTCGAACCGGGCGGCCCGCGAACTGGTTGAGCGACTTCAGTTGGCAGGGGTAGAAAACGCCCATGAGATCTGGGTATCCTCGACGTAACCCGCCGATTGGCGCTGTGGCAGTTTATTTACTACCTGCGTGCTCCGGACGGGAGCCGCACGTATCAAACCGTCGGGACCTTTATCACGCGCCTGCGACGTCGCTTACGGGTGGGCGACGACCGCGAGTTGCGCATGCCGCCGCCCGAAGCCGGCGGTCTGGATGCCGTGGCCGTAATGACCATTCACCAGAGCAAAGGCCTGGAGTTTGAGGCCGTCCATCTGGTGGACGTTGACGCGCGGCATTTTCGAGTTTTTGGGGATTCGGACCTGATACCTAGCTCTCTCCTGCGCTCACTGGTTCCCAAAGATAATTTCGAAGCCGAAACCGAGGCGTCCAACAAGCTCTATGTCGCACTTTCACGAGCCAAAAAACACCTCATACTCTATGAGACCCAGGCTCGATACGACGCGGAATGTGTCACCGCTGTACTGCAAGCCGCCCATCTCCTTGATCGGGAAAAGGGCAGTGTCGTTCTGCCGAAGGCGCCGCCGCTGTCTGGCGTGACTCAGCAGCCGTCTGCCAGCGTCTTCGAATTCGGCAGCTTTCTCACGTACCGTGCCTGCCCACGTCGCTACTACTACGACGTGGTGCGAGGCCTCAGTCCTACGGCCGGCTTACATCCAGCCGCTCTCGTCGAGCAAGCCGTCACGAGAGAGCTATTCGTACCCTATGGGTCCGATCCCGATATGCCATCTATGGAAGTCAAGGGAGTGCTCGCTTCGTTCGGGCTCGAACTTAGGGACTCGCTACCGTACCTCAGGGCCTACGGTGATCAATTGCTGGAGTCAGGGCGTAGCTGGCTAGGCGTGCCGCGTGCAGCGATGGCGCGACCCTTTCAGGTGACCTGCGCCGGGCTTCCTCTTGTCGTATCGCCGCATCGCATCAGCAAGTCGGGTTCAACCATTACGATTGAGTTCGTCCGAACAAACCCACCTGGGAAGGTGTCGACCCAACGTACCGCCCTGAGATGGGTATTGAAGTACCTCAGCGAAACGTACAGACAATACTCGTTCGTGGGCAGCCTCTACTCGTTGAGTAGTCGAGCAACCGAATCCGTGGCTCCGTACGGAAGATTGCCGGACGACTTTATTCTTGTTCCGATCGCAAAGGGGCTGATGGCGGGGGACTTTCAGGCTCGGCCCGCTCCGTGGGCGTGTCCGAAGTGCAGGCACTTCATGTATTGCCCAGCCTGACACTGGCCAGTAACTTGTCGCGCCGTGCCGAGCACGGATTATCCATAAACTCAGGTGTTCCCCGCGCCCCTTCGCTGCCACACAAGCAGATCGTTCCGATTTTTGCACCGACTGACGACTTACCTGTCATGAGCAGCGCATAACGCGCAGCTCGCCAAGTAAGGAGCTCAGAAATGATCATTCGTGTCTACGTCCAGTCCGAATACCTCTCCGACGTCAAGCTCGTTGAAGTCGGCGACGAGGCCACTCTCCACGACCTCAAGCGCGCTGCTCTGGAACTTCTCCCGGCCGGCATCGACGTGTCCGAGATTTCGCTCTCGGTCGAAGATGACCAAGAGGATGAAGAGCAGACGGACCGTCCCCAAGTCATCTACGTCAGGGAACTGAAGAAGGAGCATGGCATTCGCGTTCATCTGCACCGTTGCAAGCAGGTGGAAGTGCATGTGCGTTTCGGCAGCGAAACCGTCCACCGTAAGTTCCGCCCCGCCACCACGGTTGGCCGAGTCCGTAGCTGGGCGGGCCGCAAGCTGGGCATGGACCCCGGAGACATCGCCGAGCACGTCCTGCAGGTGGCCGGGACGACCGAGCAGCCGGATATGGATGTCCACATCGGCACCCTGGCCCGATGCCCGCAATGCTCCGTAACGTTCGACATGGTGCCTGCGCACCGCATCAACGGCTGAGCGGGGGGGCGCATGGCACCTGATGAGCAAGCACTGCGTGCCGACCTTGCGTCGGCGCGTTTCCTGGCAGGGGAGGACCGAAACCGCTGGCAGTTTGAAGAACTGCAATGGCCGTACCTGCTTGTCCGTGTCAAGGCACGTGATGGGCGCCAGTACACGCTGCGGTTGAACTGCAGCGGATTCCCCGCCTCATCTCCAACGGGCACGTTCTGGGATTCGACGACCAACACTCGCCTGGCATTCGACAAATGGCCTCAAGGTGGCGAGCGGATTCAACTGGCGTTCAAGCCAGGCTGGAAGGACGGGGACGCGCTATATATCCCTTGTGACCGCGAGAGCTTCGTCGGGCACGACGGCTGGGTGACGCAGTACCCCCAGCTTATCTGGAATCCGGCCAAAGGCATTTGCCATTACCTGGAGGTGGTCCATGAACTTCTGCAGAGTCGCGACTATGTCTGCGCCGCTGCTTGAGGTCCGCCAGGGCCTATGGGAGGAGCTACTCGAGCATCTGCGTCACCAAGGTGGCGGCGTTCGTGAGAGTGGGGCCTTCCTTCTTGGGCGCAAGACCGAGGCCACGCGCACAGTCGCTGCGTTCCTGCCTTATGAGCAGCTTCAGGCCGATGCCCTGCACGACGACTACGTGTCCCTCACCGCGGCCAGCTTCGCCAAGCTATGGGAGTTGTGCGGTCAAGAAGCACTAAGCGTCGTCGCCGATGTCCACACACACCGATTCGGCGCTGGCCAGAGCCGCTCGGACCGTGAGAATCCGATGATCGCCCTGAGAGGCCACATCGCCCTCATCGTGCCGAACTTTGCCCGAGACGGCCGAGGCTTTCAGGGTGTCGGCCTGTATGTCTACCAGGGGAGCCACCGGTGGTCCAGCCACTTCGGTTCCGATGTTGCGCAACGCATCCGACTTATCCGAGAACGAGGTAACTCATGACTCAGTGGAATGCAGAATCCATGCATCGCCTGGCCAAGCTCGCCTTGGATGCCGGCGAGGTCGCTACGCCTGAGGCAGCGCTGGATTTGTTCTCGCGCTATCGCTTGCACATCCATCTGGGCACCGGCTGGGCAGATACGCTCGCAGGGCAAGCCTGCTTTCTGACGGCGCTGAACACCGCCGTGCGTGCCTTTCTGGGTGGCGTGTTGGTGTCGGGTGACCTGGACCAGGTACTCAGCGTGCCGCTGCATGAAGGGCGAAGTGTGCGAGCGGTGACCGAAGCCATAGGTGGTGCAGTGATGGAGCGCCCCGCGTCGGACCTTCCGACCCTCGTGATCGGACGGGCCGCAGGTCAGCTCGCAGCGACACCGTTCTGCATCCAGCTGAGCTGGGACAGTTGGTGCGCCGCCATCTCGCCAGCGGCCAACGATACTGGTCTGCCTTGTGTCGAGGACAACCCTCTGTCCGGCGTGGTCGCCGCGGCAATAGGCGTAAGCGAAGCGTTCCTGCACGTGCGTGGTGATCTCCTTGAGGCCGGCCATCGATGCGTCGGTATGTCGCTGTGGCATCCCCTGGCCGTCGAGGACTGGCAGGCCGACGCACATCGCGGACCTGCTTTGCGCTATCTGCCCAAGTCGCTGTGGCTCGTGGGGCTAGGGCACCTCGGCCAGGCCTATGCATGGACCTTGGGAATGCTGCCTTATCCGGCAGGAGAGCGACCTCATCTGGTGCTCCAAGACTTCGACAGTGCAGCTAAATCCAACCTCAGCACATGTTTACTGCTGAGCGAGCCCGACCTGCGCACGCGCAAGGTTCGGGCGGTTGCTCAGCGGCTGGAGGCAGCTGGGTTCGCCATCGACATGGTCGAGCGCCGCTTCGGTCCACTCCATCAAGTGCTCACCAACGAGCCCACGACGGCCTTGTTCGGTGTCGATAACACCGCGGCCCGTCGGGATATCGACTCGGCTGGGTTTGCGAAGGTCGTGGAGGCAGGCTTGGGCAGTGGCTACCGCGACTTCCGCAACATCCGCGTGCACACCTTTCCCAGCCCCAAGCGAGCGACGGAACTATGGCCCCCTCAGTCCGACATACAGGGGACTATCGAGCTGAACGACGCCTATAAGAGTCTTGCGCTTGAGCACGATAACCTGTGCGGAATGACCCAGTTGGCCTCGCGTGCCGTGGCAACGCCGTTTGTGGGCGCGCTGACATCGGCGCTAGTCCTTGCCGAAGTCGTGCGACCGCTGCACGGGGGGTGCATCCACGCAACACTGGATCTACAGATGAAGGACTTGGGCTATCGGACTGGCTCTCAACCCTCTACGTATCAGGGACTGCCCACGCCCTATGTCCTAGCTGGCATGCAGATTCGTCGGGCGGCCTTCACCGCCGACGCCACTCTCGACACGGAGGTGACGTCATGAGTAAAAGAAGGTATCGCAGGCGCGGACGTAGTTCGCTGGGATCGTTGGTGGATGACTCTGCCTACATCGCCTCGCGTTTTGGCCCTGTTGGAGCAATCGTGACCGGTGCGGTGAGCTTTACGCTTCTCTATGCCGTGATCCCGATTGTGCTGCTGAAATGGACGGCTGCGCACAACGCAGAGATGGTCGGCTCGATGGCAACTGAGTTCTCGAACTTGGTCAATCAGATGGTATGGATCCGGGTGATCGACCCTTTGCAGTGGGCAGGGGTGGCGGTTCTTCTGGTGTGTACCGCGATCGGCATCTGGAAGCTTCTTCTCGAGTTCGATCCGGAAGGAAAAGACATCTCACTCATGAGCACATTGGCGAAATTGCTCGCCCGATTCATCCATTGATTCGCGCGGCCGTCGCCAGGAAGGTCAACAAGTATCCGATGGAGGAAGCATGGTTATCGCCGAAGGTCAGCTGAAAGGCAGCTTCAAGGGATTCAAGAATCGAGACACCATTTTCGAATTCTATGGTGGTCGAAAATGGCGGCAGGCCGAGTACAAGTACCACTACCACTACGCGTACATGCCACGGGCAAAGATCGTCCAGGAAGGTGGCCGCTATATGCTCCATGTCGAAGGCATCAATGACGCTGTGGAGGTCAGGCCGGCGTAGCGACGCCCACTAGCGATGGCGGTGCGTCAAGATAGCTTGCTTGAGCAGGACAGGATCGCATCCTGCAGTATGCACGTGACGAACACGCACCTAGAAGAGCGTGTAGCGAGAGCGACTGATCGCTCCCGCTCCGACCGGCCGGCGTTCGGGCGCCGGCTCGACTCAAGAGCGCGAGGATGCCGGAATCCAGTGGGATCAACGTATCGCCAACGAACTACAGTGTCGTCCAGACTTATCAGAATGAGTGTCAGCGCTGCAGCATTCGCGACAAAAGCAGAAAAATGGTGATCCTCACTTCAATAGGCGAGCTGCTGGATTGTCTTCCGCAGCGCCAGATTGAAAATATCCGATCACGCTCGCCACGGACCGATGCTCCGTCATGGCCATCACCGCGGGCAACGGCACCCCTTGCTTGCCGGCCTCGGTGACAAATCCCGACCGGAGACTGTGCGCCCCAAAGTTCCCCTCCAGCCCGGCCATTGAGGCGCGCCGCTTGACGATCGTTGCCACGGAGCCCGGCAACAGGGCAGGGCCGACGCGATTCTTCCAGATCCGTCGAAAGATCGCCCCCTCACGAATACCCGCCGCCTCCAGCCACGCCGACAGCGCCTGAGCGCTCCGCCCCAAGATTGGCTTGTCGGGCGTCGAATCCACCTTGACCCCAGCCTGTTGGGTCTTCGAAAACTCAAGCCGGTAGATGTAGCTGTCTTCGCCCGTCTTGCGCAGATCGCGCAAATCGGCCGCGGCGATCTCGCTGCGCCGGCGCCCGCCACTGGCGAAGCCAAAGCAGAGCAGGGCGCGATCGCGGAGACCTTCCAGCGAGTCGTCGCAGGTGGCCAGCATGGCCTCCAGCTCCGGGCGCGTGATCGCCGTCTTCTTGGTCGGCCGCTCGCCGCGTTTCACCGCGGCGCGCCGGGCGCGGCTCAGCAGCGTGCGCACGCTGGCCAGCTCGCACGGGTTCGTCAGCCGCTTGAGCTTGTGCGCCGTCGACAACACGGCGACGCGCTGGGTCACGGTGGCGAGTTTGAGCGGTCCCACGCTGGCCTTGAGGCCCGCCGCGACCAGCGCCTGGTCGATCGCCGGTGGCAGCTCGCTGACCAGGCCGCCTTTGCTTTTGCGCTGGATGTGGTCGACCAGGAACTGAATCACCGCGGCCTCGCTCACCGGCAACGTGAGCTCTATTCCAAACCGCGCCTGATGCCAGCCGGCCCAGTAGCGCAGGGCCGCGGCGTAACTGCGGGTGGTGTTGGCCGCCGCCGCTTCGGCCAGCAATTCGCGCACGGCGTCGGCCGCCTGCTGGGCCAGTTGTTCCGGCAACACCAGGCCGGCCGCAGGTGTGGCAAGGCTCGGTAACGTTGATTTATGGTCCATAATATGTAGTGTATATTACGAAATAGGGCACTTACTGGCGATAATCATCACTTATCGCGAGTACGAATCCAAGCGGGCAGGGCGCCAATCGAGGAGACCAGGGCATGGCACGTGGCATCACCCAGAACCAGGTCAATGAGGCGGCTGATGCCATCCTGGCCGCGGGTGAAAATCCGACCGTGGAGAAGGTGCGCGCAGAACTCGGTACCGGTTCGCCCAACACGATCACTCGCATGCTTGATAGCTGGCGTGGCCAGTTGGGCGAGCGCCTGCGGCGACTGAGCGCCATACCAGAGGTGCCTGACGCTGTGGGGCAAGCGATGCTTGAGCTGTGGCGTCTCGCCACCGAGCATGCGGAGCGAGCCATCGATGAACGCTTCACCAATGAGCGTGCGGCGCTTGAAGCTGCTCGAACTCAATTGGCTGGGGAGCGGGAAAACTGGGGAGTTCGTTTGGCGGAAGCCGAAACTAGCGCGGCCCAGGCGCAAGCGGCCCGAGATCTAGCTGAGCACGTCTGCACCACCCTGGATGGCCAATTGCAGGATAGTCATGCTCTGCGCGCCGACATATTGCACCAGCGCGGTCGCCTGCAAGATCAGTACGACCAGCAAGCCGAGCAATGCCGGACGCTACGGGCTCAGCTCGACCAACTCCATGCTGCACTCCAAACAGAACGCGAACGCCAAGAGGCTCACATTCGTGCCGTCGAAGATCGCTTGCATTGTGAAGTCGATCGCGCTCGACAAGATGCCGGACAGTGGCAGCAGAGATATGAAAATGCACAACGAACGCACCGGGACGCCACCGCGGCAACCGAAAATCGGCGCGACTCGCTTATCGCCCGCGTGCGCGAACTAGAGCAAGAAACTGCACGCCAAGCAGGCCAAATCTCGGGACTAGAGAAGGCATTGTCCGAGGCCTACACGGCGACGGCAAAGCCAAAGCGTCAGCTTTCCCCGAAAACGAAATCGTCCACGCTCGCTCGCGCACCAAAGAAGTCGGCAGGACGTCAGGTCCGCAAATAGCTAGATGTCGGCTATAGCCGATCCAACACCCACGCAGCATCGCTACCAGCAAGCGCAATTACAGCATCGGGATCGATCGGGAAAACTTCTGCAGGTGTCCGCGGTGTTTTATCTAACGTATCTTCTGGTTCTGCGATACCAAAGGGAGAGGCCGTCTCGGCCAGGGAACATTCACTGAGGGAACCCCTCAGCTGAAACATCCATTCGAGCCGCCCCCAGCCCCCCGGGTCCGCCGAATGGGCAAGAGCCGGATTTTGGCTCAGTACCTCTAGCAACTCATAGAAGCTCGGGTGTACTAGGCCATCGGACGCGAACTGGAAAGGCGGGTGATAGAACGTCCGATCAGCTTGGGACCAGATACCCAGCAGGCGCCCAAGGGCGCGCTCTTTTGCGGCCATCTCATTGCACGCTGACGCAGTGGCGCCACCAAGCAGGCGGCCAGCCGCCTTCGATGTAGGCCATGCCTCGGCACGAGCCTTCTCGAGCAGGCTGTCGCGGTACGCGATTGCTGCATTGACACTCGGTGGCAGGTCCATAGGATGCAGTGTACGGCGTCCGTGTTTGTGGCGATGCAAATCTCGCAAGGAAGCACAGGCGGTAAGCTCAGGCCGAAGTGCGCTGACAGTCTTGAGCGCATTCCGAGCAAGTTCCCAATGTTGACCGCGTTAGATTCCACTGAGCCCGGATCGAATTTCACCGAACCGAGGTGCAGAACTTTGTCAGCTCACATTCTTCCTTGCGCAACCATGTGGGGCCGATTGAAGAAGGTTTCTGCTGAGAAGGCTGAGATTTCTTTGCGGGGAACATGTAGCGGGCAACCGTGGTGAATACTCGACACGCCCAAGCTAAATCGACTTTCCGATCCTAGACCATCCGTAGTAAACCGCCTGCAGAACCTGCGCATCTACGAGAGCGTGATGCCGGCGAGGGGAAAGCTCGATGTTCTTAGCGAATGCGCTGCGGATCCGATCGACTAGGCTTTCCGAGTAACGCAGCTCCTCAAGGTAAAGAGGAGCTGGATGCGTAATGGACAACATGCCGCGCAGGAGGTCGAAATCGTTGGCATGGGTGGCAATGATGACTGGAGGCTCGTCCGTGCGCGAGTTTCTCGCGTCGGCGATATATGCACTCAGTGCGCGCGAAAATTGCTCATCTGTCTTGGCGAATTCGCCGCGGTCAAGCAAGGGATATACGGTGCCCTTGACGAACGCATTTGGAGTAGGGAGTGGGTCGCGCTCAGCGTAGAAAGGTGCAACCGGAGCACCAGAGAACAGCCCGTATGGGCCTCCCGGCACCAAGGCGAGTGACACCAGCTCACGGCCGTCGTCGTCAGCCCACTCGGTATCCAAGAACAGGCTGGTAGGCAGGTCTTCCGAAATCATGCGCATTTCTCCTTGGATGTACGCTAGCCCCGCGGACTAAGCGTATGCGCCTGATTGCATCCGCCCAAGCAATTGGACAAGTATTTGGCAGTCCTCGTCGGACCCCAAGTAGTCCAGCGGCAGCTTGTGACCCAATGCCGGAACAGGACTGCGGAGCCAGGAATCAACCCATGCGGCAGGATCAAAACCTTCGGGGTTGCCACTGGCATGGACCATGGCGTCCACAATTTGAATCAATTGGAGCCTGCGATCAGCTCTTTGATCCGTCATGGCAATGGGCTCAAAATGTCCAGGTCGGAGCTAAGCCTACCGTGATTCGACCGGAACACGTGGCCAACCTTAAACGCGTTGCGAGGAAGTTGCTCAGTGATTACCGCGTCGATTGCACAAAGTTTCCGCACACACAGCCCAATGAAAACCGCTCACTCCAACAATCGTTTAGTTTCCAGATGAGTGGAGATTTAGTTTCGCCGGCTGCATGGGCGCGTTCCGTGCGTCAGGGCGATCAGCCAAGCCAGGAATGTGCCAAGGCAATTGCTGCCGTGTCTCCTGCGCCTTCCATTTCGCATAATGTATATTATGTAAAATTACAAAATGACCGGCGCCAGCCTGGCCCCTTTGCTGTTGGCTCTCCCCAAGGCCCGCTCCCATCAACCTCCGGCTCCTCAACCTAGTAGTCAATCCGATACACATAGGCGTGCGGGCCTGACGGACGCGTTGGCAGCTCTAGATGTAGACCGTCCGCTTTCTGGTGGAATGCGATCGGCTTGCCCGTGGCCAGTAGCGTTACTTTTCGGACCGTCGTCGATGGCGCGATGGAATGGATCAGCGCCTGGTTGTTCGCGGGCCACTCCATCTCGATGGCGTAGAGGTGGCCGTCGTGGGTGGTGAATCGGAAGTCTTCGGGCGTATAGGGTTTGGTCTTGGTGTCCCGCATGGTGCCGGCGGCGACTTGGGTTGGGCCTTCGCCGAAGCGCTGCCATGGCCTGGAGCCGTAGATGGCGTCGCCGTTGAGTTTCAGCCATTGGCCGACGGCCAGCAGGATGCTCTTTGCCTCGTCGGGAATGCTGCCATCGGCTTTGGGGCCGATGTTCAACAGCAGGTTGCCGTTTTTGCTAACTACGTCGGCGAGCAGTTGCACGATCTCGTCGGGTGACTTGTAGGTGTCGCCTTCGGCGTAGCCCCAGGAGTCCGGGCTTACGGAGGTTTCGGTCTGCCAGGGTTGCGCGAGGATATCGGCGGCCTGCCCTCGCTCGATATTCAAGGTGCCGGTGCCAGGCATCATGTTGTCGAGCTTGTAGTTGAGCACCACACCCTGATCACGCGTTGCGGCCTGGTTGTAGTAGAAGGCGGCGAATTCGGCGAGTGCGCCGCGAAAGCGCGGTTGGCCGACCCACCAATCGAAATACATCAGATCCGGATGGTAGTCCTGCACGATTTCGGACGAGCGTGCGAGCCAATCGTCGAGATAGGCGTCCGAAACGAAGGTCCAGTCGACGTCCTTGCCATCGGCACCCTTGGCCGATTCGGTGGGATGTGCCGGTCCGTAGAGCGACGCGTACCTGGGATCGTTGACGTCGGAGTCGAAGCTGCGGCCGTATTCGTAGAACCAATCGTGTTCCGCACGATGCGAAGACAATCCAAGCTTCATGCCTTGCGCGCGGATCGCCTTGGCGAGTTCGCCGATCACGTCGCGATGCGGCCCCATCTTTACAGCCGTCCAGTCGGACAGTTTGGAGTCGTACATGGCGAAGCCGTCGTGGTGCTCGGCAACGGGAACCACGTAACGCGCACCTGCCGCGCGGAACAATGCGGCCCAGGCCTGCGGATCGAAATGCTCTGCCTTGAAACGTGGAATCAGATCCTTGTAGCCGACCTGGGGCATCGCTCCATAGGTGCTCACTTGATGTTGGTAGTAATTGGCGTACTCGCCGCTGCGTTCGTACATATGGCGCGGATACCACTCGCCCTTGTACGCCGCCACGGAATACACGCCCCAGTGAATGAAGATGCCGAACTTCGCATCCTGATACCACGCTGGCGTGCGATAAGCGGTAAGGCTTTTCCAGTCGGGAGACATCGGGCCTTGCCAGGCCGCCTTGTGCGTTTGCGCAAGTATGGCTTGACGTGCGCCATCGAAAGGACGATTCGCATCTTCCCATTGGTGTTCGATCGTTGCCGCATCCGGCGGTGCGAAACTTTGCGGTGGATTGCCAGCGACAACGGCTGTTGTGCATAAGGCGCAAGCCATGCCCAGCCAAAGGCGGCTATGCGGCAAAGCGAATGAAGACTTGGCGGGCGCGCGGGTTTCGCGGGCCTTCTTCTTCCACAACGACATACGCCCTACTCCTTGATTCACACCGGAAGGCGCCCATCAATGGAAGTGCGCCTCCCCTGCCCTTGCCGTCATGAGCGGGCCGGCCTCGGGGACACCGAGGCCGACCCGTCAGACGGGGAGAGTCATGCCTGCCACAGGCTGGGAAACACGGGTTTATTTGAACTTGTAGTCGAACGTCAGGAAGATTTCGCGGCCGTTGTACTCATCGGCGGTCTGACCCGTCGTGACGAATTCGAAGCCGCCGGCGTAGTACGGGATGGAGCCGACCTTGTCGAAGATGTTGGATACGGTGAGCTTCAACGTGGTATCGGGATTCATCTGCCAGCCGACTGCCGTGTTCCAGGTGATCCACACCGGCGTCCTGCCACGATACGTCGCGGAGTCCACGGCCACCGGGTTGCCATCCTGGGTTACCTGGCACACGCCCGTGCTGATCGACTCGCTGCCGTTCTGCACGTTGACCATGCCCGGCTGGATGCCATTGGGCAGCACGACGCAGCCGGCGTAGTTCGGAGCGCGCATGCTGCCGTCACGCACACCGGAGATCGACACGTTCCAGTCGCCCTTGGTCCAGTCGGCGATCCAGGTCATGCGGCTTGCCACATTGTTGTAGCGAGTGTTCTGCAGCGGGTCCGAAGCCAGCACGCGCTGCTTGTACGAAAGGTTGTCGGTGTAGTTGATGCCGGCGCGGAAGTTGCCGTAGTCGTCGGTGTGGATCTTGTAATCGAGCGATGCATCGATGCCGCTGACGTACAGCGAAGCCTCGTTGATCGGGCCGGACTCTTCCGAGACGATCTGGCCAGCTGCATTGCGCTGAACCATCTGGGTCACCATCTGGCAATACGCCGAGCCCGGCACATGCGCCGTATACGGCGACAACGCCGACGTACCGTTGGCCTGCAGGCCGGTCAGGCAGCCGGCCTCGTCGACCAGCACGGTGTCTTTGTCCAGATACTCGATCGCGTTGTCCACGCCCATGTGCCAGTAATCGGCGGATACCGACAAGCCCTGCACGCCCGGAATCTGCCACACGAAACCATAGGTCCAGGAGTGGCCGGTCTGCGGCTCCAGCAGGCGGCTGCCGTTGGTGTTCAAGTTGTAGTACTGCGAGGTCGGACGCTGCACCAGGCTGCACCAGGTGCTGTTGGACTGGCCAGACTTGATCGCGTTGATGCATTGCAGGGGGTCGAGGTAATCACCCACCGGCGAGGTCGAGCCGGTCAGGTAGATGGCCTGCATGTCCGGCGCCTTGAAGTTGGTGCCGTAGCTGCCGCGCAGCAGCAGGCCGTCGTACGGACGGTACTCCAGGCCCGTGCCCCAGGTCTTGGCGATGTCGGCCATGCTGGCGTCGTTGTACTTGTCGCCGCGACCGGAAATGGTCCAGGTCAGCGAATCAAGGATCGGCACGCGGAACTCGGTGCCCAGCGAGAAGCGCTGGCGCGTGCCGCCGCCGGTGAGATACGCGCCGAACGGATTCTGGAACGTGGTCGGGTCGGCAGAACGCGGGTCAGGCGAAAGCAGGAAGCCGTTGTGCGCGGCTTCCAACACGGCTGCCCAACCTACCGACTCGTCCACCCACGGCAGTTTGAAAAGATCGCCATTGATGCGGAATTGCGCCTGGTCCAGCCACGATGACGAGGTGTTCTCGCCATTGACCGCGAACTGGCCGTATTGCTGCGGGGTGATCGGATTCCACCACTGCTGCCAGTTCATGTTGTAGATCGGCAAGCCGTCGGCCGTGGTGCCCTGCTGCTTGCCGAGGAAGAAGTTGTTCATGCCGGCGACGTTGATGCCCGTATAGTCTTCGCGCACCGTGTACTTCTGGCTGTTGAGGTTCAAATCCCAGTTGAACCGGTTGTCGAACATGGTGCCCTTCAGGCCAACCTGCAGGTTCCAGTTCTGCTCGCGGTCATGCGTATTGGCCGCCGTGCCCATCTCTTGCGCAGTCAACTGGCGGATGGCCTGGTTGATGGTCTGCCCCGTGCTCTGGTCGTAGAACTGGCCGGTGACTTCCACGGGCAGCTGGGTGTTGGAGATGCCCGTCGTGTCATACAAGGCGGCCGAACCATACAGCTGCAAGCCGTTGCTGAAGTCGTACTCGCCGGCGATGTAGCCGTTCTGGCTGCGGGTGCCAGGCGTCAGCACCCAGTTCTGAAACAGCGCGGGCTGCGAACAGTAGTAACCGTTGTCGGTGATGCTGGCGATCTGCGTGCCATTGGTGGTGACCGAATGCGACTGGCTCAGCTGCGAGTTGGTGAACTTCGAGCAGCTGCCCGCCGGCGGCGTGATGTAGTGGCCGTTGGCATCCGTGGCGGAGAGCGCGATGGCGCCGGCAGCGTCGTACTGATAACCGAACATGCGCGAGGCTGGGCCCCATGCGCCATAGCCTGCATCGGACACCGAGTCCTGGTACGGACGATCCATGCCCCACAACGCCGTTCGGTTGTACTGCTCGAGGTTGTACAGGATGTGCCAGTTGCTGCCGGATTTACCGCCGAAGAAGTTGATGTCGCCGTAGTTGCGGCCACCACGCGTCGCCGTGCCGCCGGTGATCTGCAGCTCGTCACCCTGATAGTTTTTCTTCAGGATCACGTTGATGACGCCCGCCACCGCATCCGAGCCATAGATCGACGAGGCGCCGGAGGCGAGCACTTCGACATGGTCGATCATGCCGAGGGGAAGGTTGTTGTAGTTCTGAAAATTGCTCTGCTTGTTGAGCGGCTGCGGGTAATCCACCACGCGATGGCCATCGATCAACAGCAGGCTGAAACCGGGGCCGACGCCGCGCAGGTTGACCGAGCGCGCATTGACCGAGCTCGAACCCCAGGAGGCCGGATCCGACGTCTGCTGACCCACCTGCGGCAACGAATCGAGGAACTCCCACAGCGTGGTGAAGCCCTGATCCTTGATCTCCTGGGCACTGATGGAGACGACTGGCGCCGGTCCTTCGACTTGCGCGCGCGGGATCATCGAGCCCGTGACCGTGACGCCCTGCAACTCGACTGCCTTGTCCGACTTGCTGGACGAAGGCGCACCCGATGACTGTTGTGCGGACGACTGATCGCTGCCGGCTGGTGCCGACTGGGCGAAGGCGAGTGGCGTGAAAAGCGCCAGCGCCATGGAAGTGGCAAGTACGCTGCGTCGCAAACGGATTTTTTTCATGGTTAACCCTCCCCGAAAAGCTTCAATGGTGTGATTGCTGTTGAGCCTTGCGCTCACCAGCTCTATTCACTTCTTGTGCGCTGTGTTCGCTCGCCTGCCCCGGTCCGCTTTCGCGGTCCCCATCCCGGATCAGACGCTTCAAGTCGTCCTGCTGGTGATCAAGCTGCGTAACGGCTTTGCCCAACCTTCTCCGTGCCATCCGCTGCTCTTGGTTCCGACGTTCTTCCCATACAAGAACGGCTCTTTCCGATGTGTCCTCTTCGAGTCGAGGGCTCCAACCACAGCCAACGGAGATTCATGACGCCTGCTCTGCATCGGGCCATTCGTTCACCTTGGTCCAGGTCGCGTGTGCCAAGCTCGCGCCCCGCACGCCCCATTCCCGCCTGCCTCCCCGTCCCGCCCCTGCGAGAAGAGATTCATATACGAACTTATAGTTCATATTTGACTTAGTTATAAGCCTAAACTGGATCGATGCAAGTTGCATTGCAACAATCTTGAAAAGAACTTGCCCGGCAGACGGCCACTTGCCTGCTCAATGCCCCTACGATGAGAGCCTGCTGGTTTCGCGCCCCTCCCTGCGGGGCGGCGCCCTCAATCACGAGGGCCTGGGTCCCGGCCCTGGACGCGCTCATGGGCGTCCCTGGCGGGGGCAACGTCCCGGTCAGTGCGGGACGGCTGAGTCGCCTGACACGATCGGCGGGATGCTTTCAGACAGGCGAGCGGTGGCGTCGCTCAGGCGCGCGGGATCGATCACTACATGACGCATGCGCGTTCTCCGCCACGTGTACAAGACATGGACTAGTCCATCGCGCGACTGGATCACGGCCGGGTAGGAGTACTCCTGGCCCGGTTGGTCTTCGAGCGTCAGCACCCTCTTCCAGTGCAGGCCGTCGGCGCTGATGGCGACTGCCAGCGTTCCTCGTCCGTCCCACCACCGGGACCCGGGCGACGTCGGGTTGTAGACGAGCAGATCGCGGCCGTCCGCCAGGGATGCGGCGTCGATGCCTGAGTTGGGGTTGTCCACGTCCAGCAGGCGCAATGGCGACCAGTGGTGCCCGTCATCGGCGGACTGCGACCAGAACAATTTCCCTTGGCGCGTGCGGCCAATGGCCTCGATGCCGCCGTCCTGCTTCGGGAGCAAGCTCGGTTGAATGGCCTCGATGCCGCGCGATGATAGATCGCTGCCAGCCACCCAGGTTCTGCCGTCGTCCTCCGACCGCTCGACATGAACTCGCCAGCCGCCCCGTTCGGTACTGGATGGACTGAGGATGTCGCCATTGGCCAGTTGAATGGGTTTGTTCTTGATCGGCCCGAGGATGCCGGGCGGAAGTCGATGCGGTGCCGACCATGTGGCGCCGTCGTCAGCGGAGGTCGTCAGCATGCCCCACCAATGCTGCGGATCCGGGCCGATCTTGTAGAAGAGCATCAGCCTGCCCGTCGTCGACCGGAACAGCACCGGGTTCCAGGCGGGCCACCGCGAGCCGTCCGATTGTCTGCCGTTGGCGATCTCGCGCGGGCTTATCCAATGACCGGAAACCTGGCGGGACATCCAGATGCCAACACTTGGGTCTCGCTCCTGCTTGCCGCCGAACCATGCGGCGACGAGCCCCGTCGGTGTTTCAACGATCGTGCCGGCATGGCATTGCGCCGTCGGTGGGTGCGTTAATACGAACTCGGACGAAACCACGGATGTCTGCGCCGCTTCGCCACGAAACGTCATGACGAAGAGCAAAGCGAAAGCGAGGCGAGGCCTGTTCGACCTCCCCTTCGGCACGGCGCCATATTTGATTGACACGACTGCGTTTCCCGTCCTCTAATGAAAACTTCCATAAGGACGTATTAACGTCCAAATGATTGTTGCAAAGGTGGCTAATGAAGCGACTTGCCCGAACCGTTCTTGGCGCCGCCTTGGCGCTCTCTCTTTTTTCGCAGGCATCGTTGGCGCAAGGCGCGGCGGATACCAAGCCATCCCCCCAGCAGATTCACTGGCAGGATCTGGAGTTTGGCGTGATCGTGCATTTCGGCACGAACACCTTCCTCGATCGCGAGTGGGGCGACGGCACAGCCGACCCCAGGGTGTTCAATCCCGACCATGTCGATGCGGCGCAATGGGCACGCGCCAGCCGCGCAGCGGGCGCGCGCTACATGGTGATGGTCGCCAAGCATCACGATGGCTTTGCACTGTTTCCGACGGCGCAGAGCGACTACTCGGTGAAAAGCAGCCCGTGGATGAATGGCAAGGGCGATCTTGTGCGCCTCGCCTCCGACGCGGCGCGTGCCGAAGGACTGGAGTTCGGCGTCTATCTGTCGCCGTGGGACAGGCATGAGCCGCGCTACAAGCAGCCGCAAGCTTACGATGTGTATTACCGCGCCCAGGTGGAGGAATTGGCCCAGCACTATGGGCCGCTGGTCGAGTGGTGGCTCGATGGCGCAGGCAGCGCCGGCCATGTCTACGATTTCCCGCGCTACATCGAAACGCTGCGAACCTATCAGCCCAATGCCATGGTGTTTGCCGACATGGGCTTGTTCGAGTACGGCGACCTTCGCTGGGTGGGCCAGGAGGATGGCTATATTCGCGGCGAGAACTGGAACGTCATCGACCGCCACGGCTACCAGCGCTGGCGCCCGGTGGAAGTCGACACCCCTCTGCATGACCTGCACTGGTTCTGGCACCCCAACGACGAAGTCACGCTCAAGAGTGTCGCCAAGCTCGTGGACACCTGGGAGAACAGYGTCGGGCGTGGCGGACAATTGATGCTGGGCATCGCGCCGGATCGCCACGGCCGGCTGCCCGATGCCGACGTCGCCCGCCTCGAAGCCTTTGGCAAGGCGCTGCGTGCGCGCTATGGCGATGCCAGCAACCTGGCGCGCCATCACGTGCAGACGGACGAAAACACCGAGGCAGCCCTGGACGGCAACAAGGACACATTCTGGTCGGCGCCGGCTGGCTCCCGCCACGCCACGCTCGAAGTCGACTTCGGCCACCCGGTGACGTTCGATCGCACGCTCGCGATGGAATGGCTGGACGACGGGCAGCATGTGCGCAAGTACGCCATCGAGGTTTTCGACGGCAAGGCCTGGCATGCGGTCGCCAACGCTGAAGCCATCGGCCACATGAAGATCGATGTGTTCCCTCGCGTCACTGCGCAACGCGTGCGACTGAACATTTTGTCCAGCGTCGGCGATGCATCCATCCGCGAATTCCAGGTGTTCGACGCCGGCGCTTTGCCTTCGAACTGACATGGCGCCGACATGCGGCGCCAGGCTGGCGCTGATCATGCCATTCATCGGCATGCTCAGCGCGGCACGTCGGCGTGTCCTGCGATGGTGAACGCCACCGATGGCTGCCCCGACGAGGGTTGGTGGCCGCCTGCGAACAATGCGTAGCGCCCTGCCCTGACGGCACGCACACCGTCGGCATCGACCAGGCTCAGGGCGCGCGCGTCAAGATGGAAATGCACGGCACGCTGCTCCCCTGCGGCGAGGGAGACACGCTCAAACCCCATCAGCGCCCGTTGCGGTGCATCGGGGGCGTCCGGATACGCAAGATAGACCTGCGCTACTTCGTCGCCGCTGCGCGTTCCGGTGTTGCGCACGTTCACCGCGACGTCGAGCGCGTCGCCGGCCTTCAGGTTTTGCGCGGACAGACTGGGCGCGTCATAGGCGAACGTGGTGTAGCTCAGGCCATCGCCGAACGCATACAGCGGCTCGCCCTTGAAGTAACGGTAAGTGCGACCCTTCATGCCGTAATCGATGAAAGGCGGGAGATCGCGCACGTCGCGATAGAAAGTCACCGGAAGGCGGCCAGCGGGATTGATCACGCCGGCAAGGGTCTGCGCCACCGCCAATCCGCCCTGCTCGCCCGGATACCACGCCGCGATGATCGCGTCCGCGTGTTCACTGGCCCAGTTCAAGGCCACGGCACTGCCGCTCATCAAGACGACTACCAGCGGTTTCCTGGTGGCGGCGACCGCCTCCAGCAGTTTCTGCTGCGACGCAGGCAGATCGATGGCGGTCCGATCGCCGCCCATGAAGCCCGGCACGTCGACCTTCAGTTCCTCGCCCTCGACACCTGGCGACAAACCCACGAAGGCAACCACGGCATCGGCATCGGCGGCCGCCCTGACTGCCTCAGCGAGCTGTGCATCGGCGGGCGCCATCCATTCCAGGTGAATGCCTTGGTCCTCGCCGCTGTGCTCCCATTCCAGGCGCAGATCGTGCGGACGCGTATCGGCAAAATGGATTTTCACGGCAGGCGGCTCATCGCTGCCCGAGCTGCCAGCGATCAGATGGCCATCGAGATAGAGGCGCACAGGGTCGTGCCCGCGACAGTCGAAGCATCGATCCACGCGCACGGCCAGGGTGTAGTCGCCCGCGCCGGGAGGCAGCAGTTGGCCTGTCCAGCGCACTGCGTAGCGGGATGCATCGAGACCATCCGCGGGCGGCAGGTGATCAGTATCCAAGTCGATCCGGGCGTCGGAGCGCGTCATCACCGGCTTGCCGGTCAGGCGGGCATCGCGAAAGTACTCGCCCTTGAGATTGGATAGTGCCGTCACGGGAATCGGAACGGTCACGCCATCAGCAAGCGTGGCGCCTTGGGCGTAACGCACGTTTTGCTCGCCCCATAGTGCGCGCACGCCATCGAGCGGCGTCACGGGCTGTCGAGCCGTGCCGTGGTAGTTGGCTTCCAGCACGGACAAGGCGTCGGTGTTTGGCCCCACCACGGCGATACGGCCGCCGGGCTTCAATGGCAGTGTATTCGCGCGATTCTTGAGCAAGACGATCGATTCGCCTGCAGCACGCAGCGCCAGTGAGCGATCAGCATCAGGGGCGACCCGCGGCGTCGGCGCCGATGCGTCGAACATGCCCAGGCGATAGCGCGCGGCGAACAGGCGCGTTGCGGCCACATCGAGGTCACGCTCGCTGATCCGGCCATCTGCCAGCGCGCCGCCAAGGCCCGCATACGCCGAGCCGCAGTCCAGGTCCGTGCCCGCGCGCAACGCGCTGGCCGATGAGCCGGCGTTGTCTTTCTGGTAGTGGTGGAACATCGTCATATCGTCCACCGCATCGCAGTCGGACACGACGAAGCCCTCGAAGCCCCAGTCTTTGCGCAGGCGCTCGCCGAGCAGCCACGGCAAGGCGCAAACGGGAACGCCATGAATCGCGTTGTAGGCGCACATGACCGAGCGCGCGCGACCCTCCACGATCGCAGCGCGGAAGGCGGGCAGATACGTGTCTTCGAGATCATGCGCGGATACATCGACATCGAAGCCATGACGGCCGGGCTCCGGACCGCTATGCACGGCGAAGTGCTTGGGCGTGGCGATCACCGTGGGATGCGCAGGGTCATCGCCCTGCAGTCCGTCGATGAAGGCCACGGCAAGCGTTGCCGTCAGGCGTGGATCTTCGCCATAGGTTTCCTGGCCTCGCCCCCAGCGAGGGTCGCGGAAGATGTTGATGTTGGGAGACCAGATCGTGAGGCCGTTGTAGCGTCCATGATTGTGCTGCAGACCCGTAGCGAGGAACTTGCTGCGCGCCTGCGTCGCCACTACGCCGCCCACGGCATGAAGCAAGGCGGGATCCCAGCTGGCCGCCAAACCGATGGCCTGCGGGAATACGGTCGCCTCGCCAAAGCGGGCAAAGCCGTGCAGCCCCTCGCTCCACCAGTCGTACGCGGGAATGCCAAGGCGCGGGATGGCCGGTGCGGCACTTTGCAACTGCGCGATCTTCTCTGCCGACGTCATGCGCGCGACCAGACTGGCCGCCCGCTCCGTGGCCTCGTCGGCCGGAGCGGGCGTCGCCAGCAAGACGCCGAACAGCAGGGTCGCCAGCAGGCAGGCCTGATGTAATCGCCTCATGCGCGTCTGCTCCGCCTGCTCACTGCGTTGCGCCAGGCGGCGCGGGATAATTGAACGATATGCGGCTGACGCCTGCCAAAGGACCTTGAAGCGGCGCCGTCGAGAGGATGCACAAGTCGTGTGTGCCGCCGTGCGCAGTCACGGCGGCCGCAACGCGATACGTCCTGCCGGGCAAGGCTTCGGCAGGCAACGGCAAGCTGGCCGCCAAGGGGCCGCTGCAGGTATCGAGGTGAACCTCGAGTTCGCCCGCAGGCCGGCGTGACGGGCGCGACACGACTTTCGATGCGTCATGCGCCAGGCCGTAATTGCGGGCGAGCCATGCACCGTCGACAAAAATCGCGACCACCTCGTCCAGGGACACGTTCGCCATGCGCCAGCAGCTGTTCATGACGTCGAGGTTGTACACCGGCGCCGGCGAGGTGGCATCGGGTAGCAGCGGCACGCGCAGGCCAAGGTCGCCCTTCGGACAGGCCTCCAGCGCATTGCCGTCGTAGCTCGCCAGCGTCCGCGCGTCGAAACGCTGTGTGCGGACGCGCGCGAGCGGCTGTCCGTCGGCAGTAAACGTCGTTGCGCTGATGGTGACAGGCAGCGCAGTCTCGATCGGTCCACCATAGACAGGCGAGCTCGCCGACGGCACGGTTGCGTCGGTGGTGTAACGGATCGTGGTGGACGGCTCCTGTGCAACAAGGGTCACGGCGACTTTGTCGCCGTTGCCGGGTGAACGCTGCGCACGCATGTCGACGGCGAAGGCGCTGTCGGCATAGTAGATGCCCATTTTGCGATAGCGATCGAATTGCGCGGGCAGCCTCGCCAAGAAGTTGTCGAAGCGCCGCTCGTTGGCAGGCGTCCAGGTCGCCTCGGCCAAGGCGTCCAGTCGTGGGAAGGCCGCATGCTGGATCTGCCAGGGTGCCGTGAGGTACTCGGTCCAGATGTTGGCCTGCGCGCCAAGTACGTGCTTCGCCTGCTCGGCAGTGAGCTCCGGCGAGACCGCTTCAAACGCGTAGACGCGGGCCAGCGTCTGGACGCCAAGCCGCCCGGACGGTTCATCGTCGCGATGACTCTGCAGGTTGTCGAAGTAGAGCGTGGGCGCGGGAGACAGCACCACGTCATGCCCCAGTCGCGCCGCATCGATGGCGCCCTGCGTACCGCGCCAGGACATGATCGAGGCGGACGGCGGTATGCCGCCCTCAAGGATTTCATCCCAGCCGATCAGGCGACGCCCATGTTGCGCCAGGTATTGCCCCATGCGCTCGATGAACCAGCTTTGCAGCGCCTTTTCGTCCTTGATCCCGAGCGAGCGCATGCGCGCCTGCACGGCGGCCGACGCCTGCCACTGGTCTTTGATGGCTTCGTCGCCGCCCACGTGGATGAAGGTCGATGGAAACAGTTCCATCACTTCGTCGAGCACGTTGTGCAGGAAACGGATGCTGTGTTCGTCGACATTGAACAGGTAAGGGTTGACGCCCCAGTTGATCGAGACGGACGGCCGCTCGCCGGTGACGCCGATATCCGGAAAAGCCGCCACGGCAGCCTGCGCGTGGCCCGGCATGTCGATCTCCGGCACGACCGTGATGTGGCGGACGGCGGCGTAGGCGACGATGTCCTTCACGTCGGCCTGCGTGTAGTAGCCGCCGTACCTCGTGCCGCCATCCCCGGGCGGCTGGCGCCATGCGCCGATCTGCGTGAGCTTGGGATAGCGGCGGATTTCCAGGCGCCAGCCCTGGTCGTCGGTGAGATGCCAGTGGAAGACATTGAGCTTGTGCTGTGCCATGGCGTCGAGCAGCTGCTTGATTTCAACCGGCTGCTGGAAGTGCCGCGCCGAGTCGAGCATCAGGCCTCGCCAGGCAAATCTTGGCCAGTCGGCGATGTGCAGCAAGGGCACCGAGACGGCACCCTTTGCGGCATCGGGCGTCATCAGCTGCCACGCGCTGACGGCGCCGTAGAACAGGCCTGCCGCATCCCGCGCAGTGATGCGCATGCCCTGCGCATCAACGTCGAGTACATAACCTTCCGGCTGCGTGACGCTTGCGGCCGCATCGCTGCGAATGACGATGTCGCCGTGGCTCGTGGCTGTCGCATCCTCTTTCACCGGTAGCGAAAGTCCGCGCGTTCGCACGAGCAGGTCCGCCAGATAGCGGGCCGCCTCGGCGGCCGCACGATCACCCGGCGCGACATGGATGACGGCAGCGGCACTGACGGCATAACCGCCCTGCCCCATGCTCACCTGCGCGGGAAGCGGAATAATCGGCAGCGTGCCTGTCGCGTGCGCATCGACGGCGAACCCAAACAGCGTTGCCAATGCCAGCGCGATCGGCGCCTTCAGACCGCGCTTAGCGCACCGCATCGGGGAGCGCCTCCCAGATCTTGGGATCTTCGGCGCCAATCACCCACGCACAGAAGCCCTCCAGGCCGTATTGCTTCACCACGTCGTAGCGATCGCGGAACGCGTGCGCATCGGGCAGGAACACCCACTCGCGCATCTGGTCGCGATAGAAGTAGAACCATGATTCGTGCTCCACCGGATCCCACTGCATGGTGGCGTTGAACTGCCTGGCCAGCGGGAACGATTCGTCCGCATCGATGTATTGCGCGGAGATGTTCGAACTCTCCTTGCCGTCCGCACCCACCGGATCGCCGGCAAACCAGTGGTAGCCATACAGCCCAATGCCCAGCGAGAGCTTTTCCTTCGGCACCACCTTCAAGGCGTATTCGAGGTTGGCCATCACCCACGGCATGCCCGCCACCGGCCCCGGCGTGGTCCAGCGGGTGTGCTGGTCATATGTCATCAGGCAGACGAGATCCAGTGCCTGTCCCAGCGCCTTGAGATCGTACGCACCTTTCCAGTATTCCCATATCCATTTGGCGAAGGGGCCGCGGCCCGCGTAGCCCGGCGCATTCGGCACCACCGCCATGGATAGCTTCAGGCCGTGCTTGTGCAGCGCCGTGGCGGTCTGTTGCGTCAGCAGGGTCAGTGCGTCGCGATCGGTCCAGGCGATGTTTTCGAAATCGAACTGGAAGCCGACAAACCCGTAGAGCTTCGCCTGTTCGAGCATGCCCTCGATCATCGCCTTCTTGGCGGTTTCGTTGACCAGCAGATCGTGAAACTTCTTGCGGTCGCCGCCAGCGGAGATGATGGGCATCACCGGCACACGATGCGCCTTGGCCAGTTTGAGCACGTAGAGGTTGGGTGCGCCCGATACCAGGCCGTTGCCATCCACGCCAAACCAGGTGGGCACCAGCAAGTCGACCTTGTCGATGTGCGCCTCGAACGAGTTGATCGATTTCTGTACTTCGATCATATAGAACAACGCGGTGGGAGCCTTCGCAAAGGCGCCGGTCGACGCCAATGCAAGACACAGCGAAACGGTCAGGGACAACCATCGTTTCATGGCGCAGCCTTGAGTGAATGGGGAGTGGAGAAGGTGATGCGATAGACGTACGCATCGCTGCCGATTGGGTGGGACGGCAGACTAAGATGCAGGCCGCCGGCATCCTGGGTAAACGGGATGGTGCGGTTGTCTGCCACAGACTGGACGCGTGTGACTTTGTCTTCCGGCTTGATCGAATGGATGATGGCCTGGGCGTTCGCCGGCCAATCCAGCTCGATCGCGTAGAGCTTGCCGTTGCCGGTGGTGAAGCGGAAATCTTCGGCGGTATATGGCTTGGTCTTGGTGTCCTGGAAGGTGCCGCTGACCACTTCGGTCGGGCCTTCGCCAAACGTGCGCCATGGCTTGCTGCCATAGATCGCCTCGCCGTTCGCCTTCAGCCATCCGCCGATGCTGCGCAACGTGTCCTGCGCGCCAGCGGGAATCGTACCGTCGGCACGCGGCCCGACGTTGAGCATGAGGTTGCCGTTCTTGCTGACCACATCCACCAGCAGATGGATGATGAAGGTCGGCGACTTGTACGTGTCGTGCTCGATGTAGCCCCAGGAATCGTTGCTGATCGAGGTGTCTGTCTGCCAGTGGGCGGGGTGGATGCCCTGCAGTTGCCCGCGTTCGATGTCCAGCGTGCCGGCGCCATCGGCGAAGTCGCCCAGCTTGTAATTGACCACCACGCCGTCGCGTTTCGCGCCTTCGTTGTAGTAGTACGACAGCAGGGTCGGCAGCGTGTTGCGGAAGCTGGGATGGCCGATCCACCAGTCGAAGTAGATCAGGTCGGGATGGTATTTGTCGGTGAGTTCGACAGTGCGTGCAAGCCAGTCGTCCAGCCAGGCCTGGGAGACATAGGTCCAGTCCTGCGCCAGGTTCTCGTCTTCCTTGCTGAGATGCGCTACGGCAGGGCCATAGAGTTCCGCATAGCGCGGATCGTTGACGTCCGAATCGACATGGCGCCCACCGTCGAAGAACCAGTCATGCTCGGCGCGATGCGAGGACACGCCAAAGCGCATGCCCTGCCCTCGCACGGCACGTTCAAGCTCACCGATCACGTCGCGCCTGGGCCCCTTCTTTACGGCGGTCCAATCTGACAGCGCCGAGTCGTACATGGCGAAGCCGTCGTGGTGTTCTGCCACGGGTACGACATAGCGCGCGCCGGCAACGCGGAAAAGTTTCGCCCAGGCATCCGGGTCGAAGTGCTCGGCCTTGAACATCGGTACGAAGTCCTTGTAGCCGAACCTCGACTGCGGCCCGTACGTCGCCACGTGATGGGCGAACTCCTTTGTCCCCTGCTGGTACATGTTGCGCGAATACCACTCGCTGCCGAACGCGGGCACCGAGTAGACGCCCCAATGGATGAAGATGCCGAACTTGGCGTCGTCGTACCAGGCAGGTGAACGATACTTCTGCAAGGACGTCCAGTCGCTGCGAAAGGGCCCCCGGCCGGCTGCGTTGGCCACACGATCAAGGATCGCTTTTCGTTGCGGCGCGAATTTGGCGCTGGCCTGCTGCCAGGCCTGATCCTGCGCTGCCGGCGACAAGGAATCGGCTGTGGGCGCCGTGGGCGACTGCGCCCACGCCGAGGCGCAGAGCAGCCAGCCCGCGACAAGCGCGCCATGCGCGGCCGGTTTCATCATGGTTGCTCGTCCTTGTTCGGAAGAAAGTGCGCGCTGCCGATGTTCAGCGGGTGGTAGTCGCTGACCACGCCGCCGGCGCGCACGCCGTCGGGCCGGGCGACGTCCACGGCCAGATGCACAGCAGCGCCCTTGCCCATAGCGGGCCAGGCACCCTCAAAGCGGATGGGCTGTGCCAGGTCGCGCAGCACGTCATCGCCATGCGCAAGTTCGTGGCCGCGATCGTCCATGGCGCGCCAGTGGGCGACATAGCCGAGCATGGGATAGGAAGGCAGATGCGTGGCTGGATAGCCGCTCACCGTGGCCTCGAATCCACGCAGTCCACTGGCGTCGACCCGCCATTGCGTCGCCACCGACAACGCCTCGTTGCGCGTTTCGTAGACCGCGTAAGACGGCCTGCGCTGCCGGTTCTCATCGACCAGGCCGTGGTCGACAAAACCTTCGGTCTGGCCGGGCCACAGATTGCGATGGGATTTATAGTCCTGATACGTCCAGAAAATCGTTCCCGCAATGAAGCTGCGCCGCTGAAAGGCATCCATCTGCTGGAGCAGGTTCTCGGCGCGCGCCTTGTCGGCGGCAGCGCTGTCGTGCGAGAAAACGCCCGGGTAGCCGAATTCGGAAATGATCACCATCTTGTCGGGATAAGTGCGATCGATGAAATCCAGCCAGGGTTCCACGTCGCTGCCCGCGCCGCTCCATGATCCGAAATAGGCATTGGCCATGATGAAGTCGATGTCGTGCATCACCGGCGCTTCTTTCCACGGCTTGCTGCTGATGTCGGCATCGGCAAAGGTCACATAGCGGCCCGGGTCGATGTCGCGAATAAGCGAAGCCATGGCGTCCACATAGGCGCGACCACCAGGCGTGGAGGCATCGCTCTCGTTGCAAACACTCCAGGCGAAGATGCTGGGGTGATTGCCATCCTGCTCGATCATCTCGCGCATCATGCCCTTGGCGAGCGCGAGCAGCTTTGGGTTTTTCAGCTGCGCCTGGCTGAATTGCCAGACCGGGATTTCCGGCACGAGCAAGATGCCGTGGCGGTCGGCGAAGTCGAGTACCTCGTCGTTCTGCGGATAATGCACCGGCCGCGTGAGCGTTGTATGCAAGGCGGCCATGTCGGACCAGTCGCGGCGTATCGTGCCCGCCGATTCGGCCAATCCTTCCCAGGGCGAATCCTCGTGGCGACTGACGCCGCTCAGCCGCACCGGCTTGCCATTGACGTAGAGGCGGCGGTCACGGATGACGATGTCGCGCACGCCAAACGAATCGCTGCGCGAGTCCAGCACCGTGCCGTCGGCGGCATGCAGCTCCGTTACCCACTGATAGAGTCGCGCGTCGCCGACGTTCCACAACTGGGGGTGTGGCAGGTTCACGGCAAGTGTCGTGGAGGTGGACTGCCCCGCCTTTGCCGAGACGCCCTGCTGCGTTTGCGCCACCGTCTTGCCGTCCGGATCGATGATGCTTGCGGTGACGCGATAGCTGCCGTCGCTGCCGTCGACGTTCTCGACAAATACCTGACTGCTGACGCTGGCCGCGTCGCCGCCAAGCTTGCTCGCGATGCGTTGCCGCCGGATCAGTGCATGGTCCGATACGCTGAGCCACACGTCGCGCACGATGCCGCCGTAATGCCACCAGTCGTACCACACGCTGCCGCTGGCCACCTGCCGCATCGCGTAACCGGGGATGGTCGCCTCGCCGGGACGGTTGTCCAGTCGTACGGCGATCTGGTTTTCCCCCGCACGAAGCTGCCGGCCGATGTCCAGGTCGTATGCCGTGTGTCCGCCTTCGTGGCCGCCGACTTCTACGCCGTTGACCCAGACGCGACTGCGATAGAAGGTGGCGCCGAAATGCAATTCCACGTGGGACGAAAGCATCGACGCCGGCACGGTGAAGGACTTGAAATACCAGGCGACACCTTCGTAGTCGTCATCCTTGCCGATGTTCCAGGTGTGGGGCACATCCACCAGCTGCGTTTCGGCCGGCGTGGCTCGCGGCCAGCCAGCAGCCATGCCTGCATCGGCGGCGTCGGTACGGAAGCGCCAGTCGTGATCCATGTCGATGCGCACCTGCGCATGGCCAGCCATCGACCACAGCAGCAGCGAAATCAGAACCGCCAGCGTGTAACCCCACCTCAATCCCATTCCCCTGCCCCTGCAAAGAAACCCGTATCAGTGGCCCAATCGCCAGTTTGCCGCGCCCAGCACGCCCAGCTGCCCGTGCTCGACGACGAACACGGGTGTGTTGTTCAAGAACGAGCGCATCACTCCCTTGTCCAGGAACCGCTCGGTGAACGGCCCGGAGCGCAGCACGCCGGTGATGCGCGCGAGAAATCCGCCGGCCAGGCAAACCCCGCCGCTCGCATTGAAGGCGATGGCGACATCACCGCAGAACGCACCGAGCCAGCGACAGAATTGATCGACCGTCTGCGTGGCCAGCGTGTCCATGCCGGCCAGCGCCATGGCGGTGATCTCGCCCGGCTCCGTGAGCGTCGCCGGCACGCCTTGCACCGCCGCGAGGGCGCGATAGAGGCGCAACAAGCCTGGCCCGCTGAGCACGCGGTCGTAAGGCACGTATCCGTCGATCGGCCCCAGCTGCGCGCGAATGGTCTGCTCGATGCCGGGGCGCGCGGCCAGCTCCATGTGTCCGGCCTCGGTATGCAGTACGCGAGGCGGCCGGCCCGGCAGCCAGAGGGCGGCGCCCAGTCCGGTGCCGGGGCCGATCACGGCCACGGCGCCACTGGGATTGGCAACACCATCCACGATGGCGGCGCTGTTCTCCTGTTCAAAATGGCCGACCGCATGCGCGAATGCTTCGAAGTCGTTGAGCACATCGACGGAGGCGAACCCGCCTTCAATGCACACGCTGTCCAGCAACACAGGCCACGCCAGGCTCTCGTTGATCACCACGCCGTGTTCGACGAATCCCGCGCAGGCCAGCACCAGCGCATCCGGCTGCACGCGATGCTCCCGGCAAAAGCTGCCAAGAATATCGACCAGCGAGGCGTGCTCGGCGCAGCGATAGACTTGGTAAAGGACGATGTCCGGCTTGCCCGTGATGGCGTCGGGCACGACCAGGCCGACGCGTGCGTGGGTGCCCCCGAGGTCGGCGGCGAGAAAGGGAGACACCGGGCGCGGCTGCCGTCCGAGTACGCCAGCGACGATCGGCCCGCCCATGTCCTGCAGGTGGTCCCTATGCGGAGGCACTGGCCTCTTATCCGACAACGGCGTCATCACCCACCCCGATGCTGTGCTTGCCTCGCCCCAGTTAACAGGGCGATTTCGATCGATTCAATAGCAGGCCCATCGTGACGCCACAGCGCGTCGACTCGAGGTCTGCCGGCCTGCCCGTCCGCTCACATATAAACCTAGTTTTTATCTATGCACAAGTAGTACGATGCCCGAAAGGCGGCGCCGCCCGGGTGGCGGTCGTCCGATGGTGCAGTCGTCCGGCCTTGCAGGAGGCGGGTTTTGGGGGTTTTGATGCCGGTCCAGCACGAACATCAACAGTCCTTCGGCCAGCCAGGCCAGGCCGAAGCCCGACTGGGCGCCCTTGCTTTCGGAGGCGCGCCAGCGGGCAACCTGTATGCCGGCGTGGGCGACGAGGCGGCGCGAGAAGCCATCCTGCAGGCATGGCGCCAGGGCATCCGKCATTTCGACACCGCGCCCTATTACGGCTACGGCCTCAGCGAAACGCGCATCGGCGATGCGCTGCTAGGCATCGAGCGCACCAGCTACACCATCTCCACCAAGGTCGGCCGACTCATCGACATGGATGAGGAGCGCACGGACCGCGGCGATGGCTTCGCGGTCGATGGTCGCCGGGCCTACTTCAACTACACGCGCGACGGCATCCTGCGCAGCCTGGAAAGCAGCATCCGGCGGCTACGCACCGGTCGCATCGACCTGCTGTTGCTGCACGACATCGGCGAGCTCACCCATGGTTCGCGCCACCCGCACGTGTTGAAGCAAGCCCTCGATGAAGCGCTGCCCGCCATGGCCGAGTTACGCGACCAGGGCGTAGTGGGCGCCATTGGATTGGGTGTGAACGAAGAGGCGGTCTGCCTGGAAGTGATGGATCGTTTTCCGCTGGACGCGATCATGCTGGCCGGCCGCTACACCTTGTTCGAACAGGGGCGCAGCAAGGCCGTCATGGCGCGGGCGCAAGCCGATAGCGTGGCTGTGCTGATCGCAGGCCCTTACAACTCCGGCCTGCTTGGCGCGGACGCAGGTCCTGGCGATACCTATGACTACGCGCCGGCATCGCTGGCGATCAAGGCGCGTGCACAGCAACTTTACGATGTGTGCGCACGCACGGGCGCGAGCGTCGGCGCGGCTGCCTTGCAGTTTCCGCTCGCCCATCCGGCGGTGACGAAAGTCGTGTGCGGGCTGCGCTCGGTCGCCGAAGTCGATGACGCCGTGGCCCGCATGTGCGCCACGGTTCCCGATGCGGCCTGGGCGTCGCTGGTCGAGCACGGCCTGCTCGATAAGAGCGTGCCGACACCATGATCATCGATGCGCATCGCCACTACTGGGATCCCGCGCGCCTGGCCTATGGCTGGCTGGCGCATGCCCCGGCCCAGCTGCAGCGCGCGTTTCTTCCGCCGGATCTCAAGGCAACGACAGACGCCTGCATCCTCGTCCAGGCCGCACCGGATGAGCAGGAGACCCTGTTCTTGTTCGATATCGCCCGACAGACCGATGGCGTGCTCGGCGTGATCGGCTGGGTCGACATGGAAGCGGACGACGCCACGCAACGCATCGCCGCCCTCGTCCAGAGCGGACAAGGGCTGCTGCGCGGTATCCGTCCCATGGTCCAGGACATCCCCGATACGGAGTGGCTCGCCCGACCCTCGCTTGATCGCGCGTTCGACTGCCTGCGCGACCACGGCCTGGTGTTCGATGCACTGGTCGACAACCGGCATCTGCGCGCCCTTTCCCAGCGACTGACCCGGCACCCGGGCCTGGTCACCGTGGTTGACCACGGCGCGAAGCCGAACATCGCGGATGGGCAATTCGCCTCGTGGGCCGGTGCGATTGCACGCGTCGCCCAAGTGCCGGACGTGGCCTGCAAATTATCGGGGTTGCTGACACTGACCGGTCCGGACGCCGACATGGCAGCCATCGAACCTTATGTAGCGCACCTCTTCGAGAGCTTCGGCGCGCAGCGCGTGATGTGGGGCAGCGACTGGCCCGTGCTCACGACCCATGCGACCTACGAGCAATGGAAAGCGTGCGCGCAAAAGCTGACGCGACGGTTTGCCCGTCATCACGAAGCAGCCGTGTTTGGCGGCAACGCCGCGACCGTCTATTCACTCGCTGACCGCGTATCGGCGACCGCATCCGGAACAAGGCCATGAAGACCTGGGTTACCTGCTGCCATTGCAGCGACGTGGAGCGCCTCGCATGAACGACCGATTGTCCGGCAAGCACGCGCTCGTCACGGCGGCAGGCGCAGGCATCGGGCGCGCCACCGCGCTCGCTTTCGCCGAGGCCGGCGCCACGGTGCTGGCGACCGATATCAACGATAGCCATCTGGCTTCGCTTGCCGCGAGCCATTCCTCGATTCGTATCCACCGGCTCGATGTCACCGATGACGCGGCGATCCGGACGCTGGTGGGCGCGACTGAGCGCATCGATGTGTTGTTCAACTGTGCTGGCTACGTGCATGCCGGCACCATCCTCGATACCGACGACGACAGCTGGCGGCGCTCGTTCGCCATCAATGTGGACAGCATGTTTCATCTGTGTCGCGCGGTGCTTCCGGGCATGTTGAGTCGCGGCACGGGCAGCATCGTCAACATGTCGTCGGTCGCCTCGAGCATCAAGGGCGTGCCTAATCGCTTTGCCTACGGCGCGACCAAGGCCGCGGTGATCGGCCTGACGCGTTCCATCGCCGCCGATTATGTGTCGGCGGGCATACGCTGCAATGCGATCTGCCCCGGCACGGTCAAGACGCCATCGCTCGCCGAGCGCGTGCGCGCCCTGGGCGGCGACGAAGAAGCTGCATGGCAGAGCTTCACCTCGCGGCAGCCGATGGGGCGACTCGGCACGCCCGAGGAGATCGCTGCGCTCGCCGTTTATCTCGCCTCCGACGAATCGTCCTTTACCACCGGCACCATCCATGTCGTGGATGGCGGCTGGTCGAACTGATGGAAGCCACTGCATGAAACTTTGCCGTTATGGGGAACCTGGCGCGGAAAAGCCCGGACTGATCGATGGCGATGGCGCCTTGCGCGATCTTTCAGGCGTGATCGACGACATCTCGGCAGTTGTGCTTGGTCGCGATGGCCTGCGCCGTCTGATGGCCCTGGATCCGGCCACCCTGCCCCGTGTCGATGGCACGCCACGCTTCGGCGTGCCGGTGGCGCACGTCGGCAAGATGCTCTGCGTAGGCATGAACTACGCCGACCATGCGGCTGAAACGAACGCGCCGGTGCCCGAGCAGCCCGTGCTTTTCATGAAGGCCACGACCGCCATCGGCGGCGCCAACGATGCCGTCGTCATTCCGCGCGGCTCGGCGAAAACCGACTGGGAAGTGGAGCTCGGCGTGATCATCGGCGAGGTGACGCGCTACGTCGACGTCAACGAGGCACTTGATCACGTCGCCGGCTATGCGGTGATCAACGACCTGTCCGAGCGCGAGTTCCAGCTCGAACACGGCGGCCAGTGGGTGAAAGGCAAAAGCTGCGACACGTTCGGGCCGATCGGCCCATGGCTGGTCACCCGGGACGAGGTCCCCGACCCGCAGAAGCTCGCCCTCTGGCTCGAAGTGAACGGTCACCGTTACCAGAACGGCAACACGCGCACGATGGTGTTCGGCGTGGCGCAGCTGGTGAGCTACATCAGCCGCTACATGACCTTGATGCCAGGCGACGTGATCAGCACGGGAACACCGGCCGGTGTCGGGCTGGGCCTGCATCCGCCCACCTATCTGAAGCCGGGCGACGTGATCGAACTGGGTATCGAAGGACTTGGCCGGCAGCGACAGGACGTGCTCGCCTATCCCGCTTCGCGCGCCTGAGCGCTGCCCTGCTTTTTCCTTATTGAGTTACCGGCGCCGGAGGCCGGTCACGATGGTGAAAATTACCGCCCTGGAAACCTTCGACGTGCGTTTTCCGACGTCGCTGGCGCACGACGGCTCGGATGCCATGAATCCCGATCCCGACTACTCCGCCGCCTATGTGGTGCTGAAAACCGACGCCCCTGGCGGGCTCGCCGGTTACGGGCTGGTATTCACCATCGGGCGGGGCAACGACATCCAGACCGCGGCACTCGCGGCACTGCGGCCGATGGTGGTCGGTCGTACGGTGGAGGACATCGTCGACGATCTGGGCGCGTTCGCGCGGCAGCTGACGGGCGACTCCCAGTTGCGCTGGCTCGGCCCCGAGAAAGGCGTCATGCACATGGCGATAGGCGCGGTCATCAACGCCGCGTGGGACCTGGCGGCGCGCGTGGCGAACAAGCCCGTGTGGCGCTTCATTGCGGACATGACGCCCGAGCAGCTGGTCGCCCAGATCGATTTCCGCTATCTCACCGATGCACTGACGCCCGCCCGCGCCCTGGAGATCCTGAAAGAGGCCGAGCCGTACAAGCAGGCTCGCATCGCCCAGCTGGAGGCCGAAGGCTATCCTGCGTACACCACCTCGCCCGGCTGGCTCGGGTATACCGACGAGAAGATGCAGCGTCTCGCCAGGAAAGCCGTGGCAGACGGCTTCCGCACGATCAAGCTCAAGGTCGGGCTGCGCATGGAAGACGACCTGCGACGCTGCCGCCTCGCGCGCGAGGCGGTGGGTCCGGACATCGCCATCGCAGTGGACGCCAACCAGCGCTGGGACGTCCAGACGGCCATCGAATGGCTCAAGCCGCTGAAGGACATCGGCCTGGCCTGGGTCGAGGAGCCAACCAATCCCGACGACGTCCTGGGTCACGCGGCGATTCGGCAAGGCGTTTCACCCATCCCCATCTCCACCGGCGAGCACGGACAAAACCGCGTATTGTTCAAGCAGCTGCTGCAGGCTCAGGCAGTCGACCTGATCCAGATCGATGCGGCACGCGTGGGCGGCGTGAACGAGAACCTCGCCATCCTGCTGCTGGCCGCCCACTTCGGCGTGCGCGTTTTCCCCCACGCAGGCGGCGTGGGGCTGTGCGAACTGGTGCAGCATCTGGCCATGGCCGATTTTGTGGCCATCACCGGCAAGAAGGAGGATCGCGCGATCGAATWCGTCGACCATCTGCAYGAGCATTTCGTCGAGCCGGTGACGATCGAGCGTGGACGCTATCTGGTGCCCACGGCCCCGGGGTTTTCCGCGCGCATGCACGAGGCCTCGATCCGCGACCACCTCTATCCTGATGGCATCGTGTGGAAGAATGCTCCCAAGACGGCGACGGGGTGAGCCATGAAAGCGCCAGTGACGAATATCGCCGACCTGCGCGAGATCGCACGCCGGCGCGTGCCCAAGGCATTCTTCGAGTACGCTGACCGGGGCTCCTACGATGAAGTGACGCTGCGTGAAAATCGGCGCGCCTTCGATCGCCTGCAACTGCGTCAGCGCGTCATGCAGAACGTAGACCATCGCTCACTGGGCACCACCATGCTCGGTTCGCCGGCCAGCATGCCGCTCGCCATTGCGCCAACCGGGCTGACCGGGCTGCAACACGGCAGCGGCGAGATCCTCGGCGCGCGTGCGGCCGCCGAGGCGGGCATACCGTTCTGCCTCAGCACCGTGTCCATCTGCTCGATCGAGCAGGTGCGCGCCGCCTGCGACACGCCGTTCTGGTTCCAGGTCTACGTGATGCGCGACCGCGGCTTCACCCGCGAGCTGATCCGCCGCGCCCGTGCCGCGCAGTGCTCCGCCTTGATGCTGACGGCCGATCTGACGGTGCAAGGCCAGCGCCATCGCGAAATCAAGAACGGTCTTGCGGTGCCGCCCAAGGTGACGCTGCGCAACGTGTTCGACATCATGAGCAAGCCGCGCTGGGTCTGGAACGTACTCAGGGCGCCGAGCCGCTCATTCGGCAATCTGGACGGACGTATCCAGGGGGCCGACAGCCTGACCACGCTCGCGCAATGGATCGCCAACCAGTTCGATCCCACGCTGAACTGGAATGACCTGGCCTGGATACGCGAAGAATGGCCGGGCAAGCTCATCATCAAGGGCATCCTGGACCCCGAGGATGCGCGCCTGGCCGTCGAGCGCGGCGTCGATGCCATCGTGGTGTCCAATCACGGCGGCCGGCAGCTCGACGGTGCGCCCGCCACCATCGACGTGCTCCCTTCGATCGTCGATGCCGTCGCGGGCCGCATCGAGGTGTTGTTCGACAGCGGCATCACCAGCGGCCAGGATCTGATCAAGGCCTTGGCACTGGGTGCGCGCGCCGGCCTGATCGGCAAGGCCTTCCTCTACGGACTGGGCGCCCATGGACAACAGGGCGTGACGCAGGCCATCGAATTGATCCGGCGCGAACTGAGCGTCACCATGGCACTGACCGGTCAACGCGATGCTTCGCGCATCTCGCGCGACATCCTGTGGCGCAACGGCTGATCAGCCGACGCAGTCGGCCAGGTCGAAGATCATCTGCATCGGCACCCACTTCTGCCCTGCCGCGGCCCATGGCAGTGGCTGCTGGAACCTGGACATCAATGACTCCCATGCCTGCACGCGCTCGTTGGCCGCATCGGCCAGGGCCTTGGCTTGCGCATCGAAATCCGGCGCAACACGCATAAGCATGACCAGCCGGGTGCCGGTGCGGAAGATCTGCATGTCCTCGATGCCTGACTCGCGAATCGACGCGACGATCTGCGGCCAGATGTTTTCGCGACGATGCCAGTGTTCGTATTCGGCAATGAGCGCCGGATCGTCGCGCAGGTCGAGCGCCAGGCATTGCCAGCTCATGCCGGCACGCTCGCCATCGCCCGCTGCCAGTGCTGCTGCGCGAACAGGAAGATGGCCACGAAGCACACGCCGGGCACGAGCATCGCGTGCGCAATGCCGACGCCATCGGACACCACGCCCATCGCGGCAGTAAGTACCGCGCCGCCGACGATAGCCATCACCAGCAGGGCCGCGCCGAATTTCCGCTCGTCGTCGCTCCTGCCTTCCACGCCCAGTGCGAAGATCGTCGGATACATCACCGACATGAAGAAGCTCGATGCCACCAGCGCATAGATGCCCTCACGCCCCGGCGCCAGCGCTGCCACGGCCATCAGCAGCACATTGGCGAGCGCGAACAAGGCCAGCACGCGCGAAGCCTTCAGGCGCTTCATCAGCACCGCCCCGGCAAATCGGCCCACCATGAAACAGATCAGCCCAGCCGTGACGAAACTGGCGGCCGTCTTGTCCGCGGTGCCCGGCATCGTCGCCTGCGCATAGCGGATCATGTGGCTGAAGATGGCGACCTGCGCACCCACGTAGAAAAATTGCGCAGCGACCGCACCCAGGAACCTGCCATCGCGCAGCAAGTGCCTCAGCACGCCCCGCTCGCCCGGCGCACCCTCCTGGCTGACGGCCACCGACGGGAATCGCGTCAGCACGATCACCACGGCCCACAAAAGCACGCCCAGCCCGATGACCAGATAAGGCATCTGCACCGCAGCGGCTTCACTCTTCATGAAAGCCTCGCGGGCACTTGCACTCATGGCGGCGAGTTCCGTGGGCGTGTGCTGCACGCCGGTAAAGATGAAATGCTGCCCGATCAGCACGCCGGCAATCGATCCCAGCGGATTGAACGCCTGCGCCAGATTGAGGCGCGCGGCAGCCGAAGATGCCGGCCCCAGCAGGGTGACCAGGGGATTGGCCGAGGTTTCGAGGAAGGCCAGTCCGCACGCGATGACAAACAACGCCGCGAGGAACATCCCATAGGTTGCCGACACCGCGGCCGGCCAGAACAGAAGCGCCCCTGCCCCATACAGGCACAAGCCCAGCACCACCGCCGACTTGTAGCCGTATCGCCGCATATAGGCTCCCGCAGGGAGTGCAACGACGAAATACCCGAGATAGAACGCGCTTTGCACCAGCGCGGCCTGGAAGTCCGACAACGTGAAGGCCTTCTTGAATTGCGCTACCAGCACGTCATTGAGGTTGTTGGCCACACCCCAGAGAAAGAAAAGACTTACGATCAAGGCCAGGGGAAAAAGCGGGACCCTGTCCCGAAAGCGACCACCCGCCGGGATCGGCGCGGCTTGTGGGTGCATGGATGTTCATCCTCCGGCCGTTGGCGAGCGCCCCCTCTGCCCTGGGCGCCACAATTGTGCAAATATGAACTTATAGTTTATATGTATCACAAGTTGCGGCGCAGCATGGTGGGCGGCGAGGCTGTTGAATTTCGCATCTGAAACCCGCCCGTAGTCTGCATGACGAGCCACTCAATACCACGGACGCTTATGGCTGCAGAGTCTCCCAAATATCGCGCCCCCGCCCTCGACAAGGGATTGGACATCCTTGAACTGCTGGCGCGCGCCGTCGCACCGCTGACCATCGCGGAGATCTCCGAAGGCGTAGGCCGTTCGCGCGGCGAAATCTTCCGCATGCTCCAGGTGCTGGAAGAACGCGACTACATCAGTCGCCCGGATGGCGAGGGCCGTTACGCGCTCACGCCGCGACTGTTTCGCCTGGGCATGGAACAACCGCCGGTGAAGAGTCTGGTGGAAACCGCCCTGCCGATCATGCACAGGCTCTCGGACGACATCGATCAATCTTGTCATCTGGTCGTGCCGTCACAGGAGCAGATCGTGGTGATTGCGCGCGTCGATCCGCCGGGTGAAATCGGCCTGGTGGTACGCGTGGGTCATCGCCGCCCGATCTCCCACTCCGCTTCCGGCCACGTGCTGCTGGCATGGCAGGACGACGCCACGCGCGAACGCTGGTTCGCCATGATGATCGAGCACGAACCGCAGCTGCGACGCCCACCCGTCGAGAAGGCGATACGCGAGATCCGTGCCGCTGGCGTGGCCACCATCCCGAGCCAGGTAGTCGATGGCGTCACCGATATTTCCGCGCCGGTCATGCAACACGATCGAGCCATCTGCGCGATCACCATTCCCTTCATCGAACGGCGCGGCTCCAGCATGACCATGGCGACCACTACCAAGTTGCTCATCGAGGCGGCGAACGAAGTATCCGGCGAACTGGATCATCGCTCCACGGCGTCGCTGGACAATTGACACCATCACGACATGCCGTTGCCGGGAAGCCTCGCCTTCCTGCAACGCCGGCCGGCTCTGACGGCCGACGTTCCAACCACGACGATGCGGAGCGCTTTGCCTTGCCCTCTTTGACTCGCTGTTCTCTCGGCCTGCTGGCCGGCCTCCTGTTCGCTGGTGCAAGCCAACTCCACGCCACTGAAGTGACGCCACTGGATACGGGGTGGCAGTTCCGCCTGCTGCCGGGCACGCCACAGGCGGCCAGACATCCGGAGCAGGCAGCCTGGACCAGCGCGCACGTTCCCGGCAGCGTGCAGACGGATCTGCTGACGGCCGGCAAGATCGGCGACCCGTTCTATCGCGACAACGAAGCGAGCCTGCAGTGGATCGGCCTGGCCGACTGGGAATATCGCCTCGCCTTCAACGTCGATGCGGCCACGCTGAAACAGGATCACGTGGACCTGGTGTTCGATGGCCTGGACACGTTCGCTGACATCGCCGTCAACGACAAGCCGCTGCTGAGCGCGGACAACATGTTCCGCCGTTGGCGCGTACCGGTGAAGGGTGTGCTGCATGCGGGCAGCAATAACCTGATCGTCAAACTGCATTCGCCGATCGCCAGGCTGCAGCCCTGGTTGCTCAAGCAGCCCTATGCGTTGCCGGGCGAGTTCGATTCGGCCTTCGGCGATGAGCCCAAGGGCAAGCAGACCTCCAACTATGTGCGCAAGGCCAACTACCAGTACGGCTGGGATTGGGGCCCGCGCTTCGTTACGCTCGGCATCTGGCAGCCCGTACGACTGGAGGGCTGGACCGACGCGCGGCTGGAAGATTTCCATATCGCCCAGCCGCACGTCGATGCGGACAAGGCAGCGCTCACGGCAGAAGTCTCATTGCAGGCAGCCAAGTCCGGCTCTGCACACGTCACGTTGAGCTGGACGGCGCCGGATGGCAGCCGCGGCGAGGCGGCGCAAGATGTCGCACTCACGGCTGGCGATAATGCGTTGCGCCTGCCATTCACCATCGAGCATCCGGCACGCTGGTGGCCATTGGGGTACGGCAAGCAGAACCTCTATCGCTTCCATGTTGAAGTGAAGCGCGGCGACAACACGCTCGCGAGCGCCGACCGTACGAGCGGCCTGCGCAGCGTCGAGCTGCGTCGAGACCGTGACCAATGGGGTCGCGGCTTCGCATTCGTGGTGAACGGCCTGCCGATTTTTGCCAAGGGCGCCGACCTCATTCCCACCGACAGCTTTCCCGAGCGCACCACGTCCGGGCAACTGCGCAAGCTGTTGACCTCCACCCGCGACGCCAACTTGAACATGCTGCGCATGTGGGGCGGCGGCTACTACCAGAGCGATGCGTTCTACGACCTGGCCGACCAGCTTGGCATCATGATCTGGCAGGACTTCATGTTCGGCGGCGCGATCACGCCCTACGACCAGGCATTCCGCGAGAACGCACGCATCGAGGCAGTGGAACAGGTGCGCCGGCTGCGCAACCATCCCAGCATCGTGCTGTGGTGTGGCAACAACGAGGTGCAGACGGGCTGGGAATCCTGGCCCGATCGCGAAGATTTCAAGAAGACCATCGGCAGCGATGAACGCCAGCGCATCGAAAGCGGCATGCGCGAACTCTTTGGCACCACCTTGCGCGACGTGGTGAAGTCCAACGATGCCGACGTGCCCTACTGGGCCAGTTCGCCCAGCACGGATTTCGATGGCGAAGCCAATGTGCTCAATGATGGTGACTACCACTACTGGAAGGTGTGGTCGGGCTCCGAGCCGATCGAGCACTACCTGGATGTCGCGCCGCGCTTCCAGTCCGAGTACGGGCTGCAGTCGTTTCCGGTGATGGCCACCATCGAAAGCTTCGCCACGCCCGCCGACATGACGCCGAACTCGCCGGTGATGCGCGCGCACCAGAAGTTCGCGAACGGCGATGGCAACGACCGCCTGCTGCTCTACATCCGCGGCAACTACGGCGAGCCGAAGGACTTTGCGTCATTCGTCTATCTCAGCCAGCTGATGCAGGCCGAAGGCATCGAGTTGGCGGCCGAGCACTTGCGCAGCGCGCGCCCGCAGAGCATGGGCTCGCTGTACTGGCAGCTCAACGACGTGTGGCCGGGGCCGTCCTGGTCCAGCCTCGACTATTTCGGTCGCTGGAAGGCACTGCAATACCATGCCAGGCGCTTCTACGCGCCCGTGGATGTGGTGCCGATCCGTCGCGACGGCCACACGACACTCCATCTCGTGTCCGATCGCACGACGCCGTTCAAGGCGGTACTGCGCACGCGCCTCTACGACATGGCCGGCAAGCGCCTGAGCGAGAGCAGCAGGCCGGTCGAAGCCGCCGCACTCAGCAGCACCATGGCAGGCGAATTCAGTGATGCAGACCTGTTGCACGGCGCAAATCCGACGCGCAGTGTGGCCTCGTTCGACGTGATCGAGAACGGCGAGGTGATTGCTCATCACCTGCTTTATTTCGGATTGGCCAAATCGCTGGCGCTTCCGGGCCAGCCGGGGCTGATGGCCGACTGGCGACAGAGCGGCAACGGCATTGTGTTGACCATCAGTACCAAACAGCTGGCGCGCGGCGTATGGCTGGATTTCGGCAGCAACGATGTCGAACTTTCCGACAATGCGTTCGACCTGCTACCCGGGGAGCACGTGGATATCACCGTCAAGAGTGCGACGGACGTGTCACGCCTCAAGGCAGCCCTCAAGCTGACCTCCTTGGTCGACGCGGTGCAGTCGCAGGCGCAGGCCAAGCCATGAGGACCACGCGACGCGACCTGCTTAAATGGATGGCGATGGCGCCTGCCGCCGCCATGCTGTCAAACGGCGCGCTGGCTGGCGTCGGTAAGACGGCCTTCACCAGCAAGCGCCCACCGGTTGGCCAGCGCAAATTCACCAGTGCCGCCGTGGAGAAACGGATCGCAACCACCAAGGCGCGCATCGGTGATCCTGAACTTGCGTGGATGTTCGAGAACTGTTTCCCCAATACGCTCGATACCACCGTCCAGGTGGGTACGCTGCGCGGCAAGCCCGATACCTTCGTGGTCACCGGCGACATCGACGCCATGTGGATGCGCGATTCCTCCGCGCAGGTGTGGCCGTACGCGCAGCTCGCCCGCCAGGACAAGGCCCTGCAGCAGCTGTTCCGTGGACTGATTCATCGCCACGCGCTATGCATCAGCATCGATCCCTATGCCAACGCCTTCATGCCCGACCCGACGGCGAAGTCGAACCTGGAATGGGCGCAGCACGACATCACCGACATGCGCCCGGGCGTGGCGGAGCGCAAATGGGAGATCGATTCGCTGTGTTATCCGATCCGGCTGGCACACGGCTACTGGCAGGCGACCGGCGACATCACGCCCTTCGATGATGACTGGCACGCCGCGATGCGCACCGTGCTCAAGACCTTCCGCGAACAGCAGCGCAAGGATGGCCCGGGGCCGTATCACTTCCAGCGCACGTCGCCGACGCCGAGCGAATCGCAGTTCCTGCAGGGCTACGGCAACCCGACGCGACCAACAGGCATGATCCATGCGATGTTCCGTCCATCGGACGATGCCACCGTCTATCCGTTCAATATCCCCGGCAACCTGTTTGCGGCGACAAGTCTTCGCCGTCTCGCCGAGATGCTGCGCGCGATGCGCCATGACGACAGCACCGCAGGCGATTGCATCGCGCTTGCCGATGACATCCAGCGTGCGGCCGAAGCGCACGGTGTCATCCACGGCGAGCAAGGCGACTACTGGGCGTATGAAGTCGATGGCTACGGCAACCAGTTGTTCATGGACGATGCCAACGTGCCCAGCCTGCTCGCCCTGCCCTATCTCGGCAGCTGCACGCAGGACGATGCGCGTTATCAGCGCACGCGTTCGCAGGCGTGGAGCACGCGCAATCCGTACTTCTTTGAAGGGCGCGCAGCATCGGGTATCGGCGGTCCGCACGAAGGGCTGCGCATGATCTGGCCGATGTCGATCATGATGCGTGCCTTTACCAGCAGCGATACGGCAGAGATCTCCCAGTGCATCGCCTGGCTCAAAACCACGCATGCCGGCACCGGCTTCATGCACGAGGCTTTCGATCAGGACGACCCGGCGAAATTCACGCGCTCATGGTTTGCCTGGGCCAACACCTTGTTCGGCGAGCTGATCGTGACGCTGGCCGATCGCCATCCGCAGGTGTTGCGCAGGGCGTAATCACCCCATCCCCCACCCGGCCGACCCCGCGGCCAATGTTTTGCTTTAAGGAGTCAGATCATGGTTTCGCGTCGTCGCTTTCTGCAAGGCATGGCCGCCCTCGGCGTTCTCAGTAGCGGTGCCCATGCGCTCCCGGCGCTGCCGGCTGCCGCAGGCAAGAAGACGGCGCTTGCCCAGGGCGTGTCGCGTCACGTCGACGTGTTCGTGGGCACCGGCGGCCACGGCCATACGTACCCCGGCCCCAGCATGCCCTTCGGCATGATGCAGCTCAGCCCCGACACCAATGACTCGCAATGGGACGGCAGTTCGGGCTATCACCAGGGTGACGGCTCGATCATGGGTTTCTCGCATACCCATCTGTCGGGTACGGGCGCCGCTGACATGCTCGATGTGCTTGTCGTGCCGGCCATGGGGCCCGTGCTGTTGCAGCCGGGCGATCGCGACTACGACGGCGTCAACTACACCTCGCGCTACGACGGCGTGCACGCCGGCCAGGGCGCCGAACGCAAGGGCTACAAGACCCACGTCAAGGGCTACCGTTCGCACTACACCGGTGAGCAGGCGCGGCCGGGCTATTACCGCGTGCAACTGACGGACAGCCACGTGCTCGCGGAGCTGACTGCGACGGAACGTGCCGGCATCCATCGCTACACTTTCCAGCAAGCGGGCGAGGCGCATCTGCTGGTCGACTTCGCCCACGGTTTCCACGACGACCCGAAAAAGCCCGCCAGCGTCACCGACGCCGAACTGAAGCTGGTGGGCAATGACACCGTGGTTGGTGCACGTCGTGTGCATCAGTGGGCCAATGGGCGTCACATCTATTTCGCGCTGAAGGTCTCGCGACCGTTCAAGCGCGGCGCGCTGTACTCCAACGACAGCGCCCAGTCCGAGGGCACAACGCAGGTCAAGGGCACCAACCTCAAGGCCGCGTTGTTCTACGACAAGCTCGACGACGCACCCCTGCTGGTCAAGGTCGGCATTTCGGGCGTCGATATCGAAGGCGCACTGCGCAACCTGATGACCGAGATTCCCGCCTGGGACTTCGATGGCGTGCAGGCAGCCGCCGAAGCCGCGTGGGAAAGCGAGCTCAGCCGCATCCGCATCGAGTCTTCGTCGGACGATATCAAGCGCACCTTCTACAGCGCGCTCTATCACACCATGCTGGCGCCCACGCTGTTCAGCGACGTGGACGGCCGCTATCGCGGCATGGACATGAAGGTGCACCAGCTGCCCAAGGGGCAGCACAACTACAGCACCTACTCGCTGTGGGATACCTACCGCGCCGAGCATCCCCTGTTTACGCTGTACCAGCCCGAGCGCGTGCCCGACCTGGTCAACGGTCTGGTGCGCATGGCGCAGGAAAGCCCTGCCGGCCCACCGGTGTGGCCGCTGCAAGGCATCGAGACGGTCTGCATGATCGGCTACCACTCGGCGGTCGTGATTGCCGAGGCGCAAGCCAAGGGCTTCACCGGCATCGACTATGCGGCCGCGTGGCCCGTGTTCCGCAAGCGTGCCATGGAAGACGACTACTTCGGCCTGCCCGAGTATCGCAAGCGCGGTTACATCCCCAGCGATGTCGAAAGCGAAGCCGTCAGCAAGACGCTCGAGTATGCCTATGACGACTGGGTGATGGCGCACTACGCGGAGAAGCTCGGTCATCACGACGATGCCACCGCACTCAAGGCGCGCTCGCAGAACTACCGCAACGTGTTCGACAAGACCGTGAACTTCGTGCGTCCGCGCGCCAGTGATGGCAAGTGGCTGGAGCCGTTCGATCCGCGCGCCATCGGGCACTCGAAGAAGTGGCGCGACTTCACCGAGTCCAATGCGTGGCAGGCGACCTTCCTCAACCAGCACGATCTCTACACGTACATGGCCATGTTCGGTGGCGCCAACGCTTTCGAGCAAAAACTCGATCAGCTCTTCACCACCGACTCCGAATTGCCGTCGGATGCACCGCCGGATATCGCCGGCATGGTTGGCCAGTTCGCCTTCGGCAACGAGCCGGGCCATCACATGCCCTATCTCTATGCGTATACCGGCGCACATCACAAGACTCAGGTGCGCGTGCGCATGCTGTTGGAAACGATGTATCTGCCCGACCCTGACGGCCTCCCCGGCAACGAGGACTGCGGCCAGATGAGCGCCTGGTACGTGATGAGTGCGCTAGGCCTGTATGCGGTGGATCCGGTGAGCACGAACTACGTGTTCGGCAGCCCGCTGCTTGATCGCGCCGAAGTCCAGTTGGCCAGCGGCAAGCGACTGGTGGTGCAGACGCAGGGCAATGGCAAGGGCCGTCCGTATATCCAGTCGGTGAGCTGGAATGGCCAGCCGTGGACCAAGAGCTGGATCACCCATGCCGAACTGACCGCTGGCGGCACCCTGCTGTTCCAGATGAGCGACAAACCCAATCCGGCGTTCGGCTCGGCCATGGCGGATCGGCCACCGAGCTTCGGCGTGCAGGCGAAAGCATGAGGGGATGCTCTTCCATCGCTCCTCCCGAGTCGGCCTGTCGCTCTGCCATCTCCTCGGCGTAGCGATGACTGAGTGCCTGTATGTCGCCCCGGGTTTTTCCAGTTCGCCTCTTGCGAGTCAATGGCTGCTCGCCGCCAGTTCGGCGGCGGGCAGCTTGAAGTCATCCGCGCTGGTTTTCCTGCGCAGCTCACTTCAGGCATTCAAGCGCTCAATGGTCCAGGCCAAATCAACTGGCCTGCGAACATCCATGGGCGGCACCCTCGGTCAAACGAAAGCTCGTCAGATCACACGCCTGTTAATTGACGGCGACGACAGAATGGCCAAACCATAGTTCCAGCTGCCCGCTTGGCACCTGGTAGCCTGACTTCGAGCGATCAGCCACGTGCACCGCACCTAAACCCGCGTCTTGCAGAATCGCTGCAGCGGTTTGCGCGGCCGCACTGTCGGACGCCCGAAAGTACAACAAGGTCAACTCGGCGTACCCGATCGGCACCTTCTGTCCCTTCTGCTGCTTGAGTGTGACGTCTTCTATCTGCGGCACGATGATGCCCGCCGCCTGGAGAGCTTCCTTTGCCCTGCTTGCCTGGGCCATCTCTTGCTCGCCATAGACCTGGATGTAAATCCTCGTCGGCAGATTGAGCTGGGGTGGCGCGACATATGTTGACGCCGTCGCCGACGCCGGCCCAGCGGCTGCCACGGGCGCCCCTGACGGCGAATTCACGGTTGGCAGGTCCTGTGACAGTGCCAAGCTGCTCAATGTCTTCTGATCCAGGGGGTTTTTGGGGTCCAGCAACTCCACGCCCAAAACCAGGCTCGCCAGCAATTCGCTCGATATGGTGTTTTCCTCGCGCATCTTATTGAGCACGCGGATGGCCATGTTTCGCTTCACGTGCGAAGGATCGGGATCGGAGAGATAGGGCAAAAGCGAAACAAGGACGGTGGTTCCGCGCTGGGCATTCTCCAGGTCGCGCCGCACGGCCTCTTCCCGCTTTGCCAGATCCTGCTGATGGAGCGCCCAAAGGCCTCCCAACAGAGGAATGATGATGATGCCGATCGCCCACCGATAGTCGTCTCTTGTAAGCGGCATGTCGTTGCACTCCTTGCGCTGGTGCTAAGGCACGCGGTTACGCCCACATGTTGTCAGTCCAGAATTTTTTCAGATCGCTCGCCGTGCCGTTGAATTGATCGCGATCACAACGACCGATGCCTGCCACCTCATGCGGCATCGACCCGATGGCGCCATCGGTGTATTGCCAGACGGCCCATTTCTTCCAGACTTTGGGAATCAACGGGGCGGTTGCGTATTGGGCAATCCACAGCCAGCACTTGGACAGTTCGGTTTGAGTGGCGGAGGTGATGCCCTGCGATGCCAGCGCCTCCTTGATCGTGTGTCCCGAATACAGGCCCGGGTAACGCTTGGTCTTCGTGTAAATGTGGTGCACGAATTGCTCGGCTTCCAGGAGCGACATGTCGTAGCCCTGTGGGTTTGGTTCGAAGTCGAGCACGAGCAACGCACCTTTGCCGACGGTGTCCAGGAAGAACTCGGCCTGCGCGGAGGGATCACCCGACACGCCGAAGTGATAGGCCCCAAAAAGCAGCCCGGCGCCTTCGATCTTCGTTCGGTTTTGCCCCAAGGTGGGATCCTTGTAAGTTGCGCCCTGGGTCGCCTTCTGAAAAACGCCCTGCACTCCATCTTTCTTCACCTTCGCCATGTCGGCGACGGTGTTGTGGTGAGAAATGTCGATGACTGCGTTCAGCATGACCAGTTCCTCCTCGGCAATACCTGGCACTAGGAGCCCACGCCAACCTTGGGATACGGAAAGTCTGGCGGCGGAGCCAGCGCACTGTTGAACCATCGCCGCAATGCCGCGTCGGCAATGGCATAGCCCCAGTTGATAAGGCGCTCTTGAATGTCGGCGGGCTTGCTCGCCAGGTCAGTGGGCACCTGGGCCAATGCACCCGTGCTTTCAAAGGGACACGGCAGCGCCCCTGGTGCATTGTGTGTGCGAATGTCTTGTTGGATATCCCAGAAGGCGCCGTAGCGCTCTCCTTGGGTCAGGGCCAGCATTAGCAGTCGCTTTCGCAGGCTGCCCACCTGGTTGTCCACGACATCAAGGCACCGATTGCCAATGGACACCCAGTTCTTGGCCACGCTTGCCTGCGACGCAAAGGGTTTGCCCGCGTTGCTGACGAACAGCGTCTTATAACGCTTGTAGCAGGTCTCAAGGCCCAGGTTGTCGTACACACCGCCATCCGCCAGAACAGGGCGCGTGGTGAATGGCGGCTCCAAGGGTATGGCCGGACCATCCGTGGCGAAGGGTCCCAGCGGTGTCCTGCTCAAGTCCAGGATCGCTGGCGCCAGCACTGGTGGAAAGGCAGACGACGCCGCCACCGCCTTCGCCAATGACAACCCCGGCGACACCACCTGGCCCACGCGCCAATCTCCAAGGTAGGGTTTGGAGAAGCGCCAAAGCGAGCCGGTTTGGAGATTGGACGCGTTGAAAATGAAGCGCACGCGATCGGGCAGGTCCTGCAGCGTCTTGCCGTTGAACAGGTGCTCGTCGTAGGCATCGGCGATATGGTCGCTGACGCTCCCTGGTAACGCGATGTCTTTCAGGACATGGAACACTCCTTCGGCCGAGGTTCCCGCGAGAGTCGTCGACGCCAAGCCACGAATAGGCTTGACCACAAGCCTGCCATACGCCTCATCGAAAGCGGCCCCGTCCAGGGTTTCCAGTTGTGCGAATGCGAGCGCAAGAACGGCAGAAGTGATAGACCCACCGGATACGCTCGATATGCGCTCCAGCTTCCCGACGGCGTTGGGAGCAGCCTGCTGAGGCGCCTGCCGTGATTGGTCCTTGTCCTTGAAGAACCCAAGCTGCCCCAGGCGCCATAGCACTCCGGTATGAAACAGCATGGCCCGGTAACCGCCGCCGGAGAGCGCCAACGCAATGCCCTCGGCAGGCACGGGCGGCGCCGGTGTCGTGGAATGGACGATCAGATCCCCAATGGTCATGGCGATGCCTCGTTGTCAATCAGCAATGGCACGATCGTTACTTGCTGGACGCGGACTCCCCCACTTGTCCGCCGCGACCTCGTTCATGGCAGTGGCACATGGGCCGCATTGCCGTGGATCACCACGTGATCGCGCAGGCACATCGCTGCGTAGTAGCCGAGCGCCGCACCCGGATGCGATGCCAGCGAGCCGTTGCGAAAGCTGTCGACGGTGCGGTCGAGCGCACTGACGACGGCATCCCTGGCGACCTGCATGCTTTGTGCCTTTCCCAACACCTCCAAACCATCGACAAGCGCGTCACCGATCGGATCGAGCCCCTTGTGCGTGGGCATGACCGGTACTCTGATAGTGAAGCCCAGCCAGGCAATCACACCGGCAGTGACAGCCTGTGGGCCCAGTCGCTGCCCTGTTTCGCAGGCCACTGACACCACGGCTGTTCCCGCCCCTGCGGCAACAGCTGCCACGCCCATCGTCACTCGACCGAGCGTGAGCCAGGCGCGGGTATTGCCATGTCCAAAATAAAGTGTGAGATCGGCCTTCGAAGCCAACAGGAGCTGTATCGTCTGTCGWTTGGCGGGGGATCGATCATCCACCCGGGACGCAACCGCGTGACTTGGCCAGCGCGCCACAAGGTCGTCCGCCCAATCGCAAGCTTGTCGTGCCGCGGCATCGTCCCGCGGCACGACAAGCGCGAGCTGTCCGACCCGCGTGCCAGTCATCGCGCGCGTTCCTCGTTCCTGCCGAGCGAAAAGCGCTCCACCACCATTGGCAAGCCTTCGCGCCGAACACCGTGCTCCAGGATCGTGCGGATGCCGCGCCCCTCACTGGTGCGACGATCAAAGTGCTCGAAGACTTCGCGGGGCGTCATCAGTGAATCTGAGTCGAGAAAGCCCAGAACGGGGACATCAGGAACACGCTCGGACCAGCGATACAGCGCCCGCCGCAGCTCGTGAAACTCCTCCTCGCTCAGCACAGCGGATCGCCTTGTCTACCGTTTGGAAACATCATCGACATCCTCCCAAAAAGCGTCGTGGCCGGCGGCAGTGGGGTCACGATGCTTCCCTGCCAGCGAGAGATCTCCCACTTCCGGCGACTTGAACCAGGAATCCTTGACGCGAATGGCAGTGCAGAAGGCCCCCGACTGCTGAGTGATCATGCATTTGATGATCTGCTGGTTCATGGCCGAAATGCTAACATCGCTGGTGAGGGCCGCCTCCAAAGGCGTCGTTGCCGTGACGGTTGCGCCGACGGAAAGCGCCACTTTGGAGCTGGCACTACTGGATGCGAGTAGCGTCATGCGTTCCACGCTCGCCACGCCGGTCACCAGCGCCCAATCAGCTTTCCACACACCGCGCTTGTACGCCGCGAGGATGGGCTGACGGAAACGATCGACTTGATCGAGAACGCTAAGTTGTCGCCCTATGACGGCGAGCAGCCAGCTATCTGCATTCTGGAAAGAGACATCGAAACCGGCGTTGGCATGCGGAGCGTCGGGGAAAAGGCTCGACGCGACGCCGGCCGCCCTGAAGCGACAGACAGTATCCCTGCCCGACTGCTCTTCAAGATTGATGGCACTCCCATTCGGGCGAGGCTCGCCTGCATCCATGCCCAGCAACGTACGTGCACTGCCCTGGAGTGAGAAGACGCCGTCGCGCCCGACAGCCACGACGTCGCCGAGCTTCAAGGTGAGCCCAAAAGGCAAGATCAGACGCAGATCGGTCGTCTTCTGGATGGACTGGATGAGGTCCCAACTCATGGCATTGCTCCTGATAAATCCACTGCACCGGCCCTGATGTGCTTCAAAGGAAGTAGTCGATGTACCCGTAGCCGCCTTTCGAGGTGGCTTTGAATATCTTGGGTAGCACCTCTGCAATGGCGGCTGCCTGGGGCACGCCCACCTGGTCGCTTCGCGCCAATTGCTGCCTGGATTTCGCGTCAATCGCTGTCAGCAGGGGTACGCGCGGCACGCCGTTGAAAGCGCCATCCGCTGTTGAACACATCGCCACGCAACCATCTCGCATGGCTTGCAGAGCCGCCTTGGGAGTCGCATTGCGACTTCCGTGGTGACCGACCTTGTAGAAGTCGAGCTTGGCCAAAAGCGCTGCGCTGTCCTTGGTCAGGGTGTCGCTCGTCGCGCTGCCATACAAAAAGTTCGCCCAATTCCCCCATTGGGCGTCACCGGCAAAGAGAAGGCTTTTCCCTTTAAAGGTGAAGAGCACCACCAGGCTCTGATTGTTCAGGTATCGGTCGGCCTCGACGGCCGCTGCGACAAGCAGGTCTGGCTGCACCGACTTGATGCGCTCTTGAAGCGTGTTCCTGTCGACGCTGGCAAAGACTTCGCTGTCGTACTGCTCAGGCGGCACGTTGAAGCCCTTCGCAAACGGCGCCACACTGCCTGACGCCGCGTACTCGGCCAGGGCCAGGTACTCCTGACTGCTGTTTGACATGGTCCGAATCAAGGCGGGGTCGGTGGGTGGCCCCAGAATCGAAGCCTTCAGGCCTGTGGCGACCAGGCTCGCGGGGAGCGTGGGTGTCGCGCCGGCRGCGTAGTAGTCCACCGGTGGGCGATTCGTAAAGCCGTGCAACATATCCAGCGCGGACTGGTTCAGGCCGCCTCCCGTGATGTTCATGACCATGTGCTGATAGCTTTGGTCTCCCGCGAGATTGCGATCGGCGAACGCCGCGCCCAGACGCATCGCGGCCATGGCGAGCTTCGCCTGTGACGCCTTCGCCTTTTTATCGCGCGGATCTTCAAACCAGGACATCCACACACGATCTACCGTGAATGTCTCAAAGATTTCTTTGCAGCGTGCGAAACCCGAAATGTGGTCGGCATGGCGATGCGTCACGATGACCAGTGCCAGCCGATGATTGGTTTCCTCGGCCATCTGCTTGACGGACGCCACAATGCTCCCGGTGTCCTTCGCATGTACGCCGCAATCAATCAGGATGTGCTGGTAGCCCTTGGCCGCCGGCACGCTGACCAGGAAGAAGTCGCCAAAGCCCACGCGATACATGCGCACGCGCAAACCGGTCGCAGCCTTATCCCTCGTCGATGGCGCTTTATGGGATGCCGCCTTTACGCGCGGGGACGCGGGGGATCGCGTCGAGGTTTCTCCGGACTTCTTCGTTGCTCCCCTGGCAACCTTTCCTGTCGCTTTGCGCGCCACTGTCTTGGTCACTTTCGCTGCCGCTGTCTTGCTTGTCGAACGATGAACTGCACCGGCCGACGCTCGGCTCGTGCGCACGCGGCGAGAATTCCTGGGTTGGCTGGCCATGGCTATAGCCCTGCGTGGATGAGCCCAAAGTCGATCCGCATCGGGACTGGCTTGGCAGCTTTGGGCGAGCGCTGGTCGTCGTGATCGTGATCGTGATCGTCCAATGCACCGGTAAGCCTTGCGCTGTACATGCGCTGACGGGTGGCCCGATCGGCATCACGATGCTTGGGTATGACGTAATGGATGCGTGGCGGTGGACGCTTTCCCTTAACCAGCGCCTCTTGCCAAATCAGCAAAGTGACTCCGCCACGGAAAGGCGCGCCCTCGGGATTGTCCGTATCCAGTGGACAGGTCTCCACCAGCTCAACCACCATATCCACGATCAGGTCGCCTTGCGGGCCGATGCGAAACATGGGATGGAACGATGGTGCATCGATGGGCCCATGGTCATCGGGAAATCCAAGTTTCTTGGCATGTTCCTTGGCGTACGCTCGAAGCACACTGCCGTTGTCGTTCTTTTCCTGGTCGGTCAGTCCATTGGGGTCGCCGAAGGTCAAGCCCTCGACCGGATCAAGCGCATCCGCATCGACCTGCGGCCACAACAACGCGTTTTCCGAAAAGAAACTCGCATCCTGCGGCACGATGCCGCGCAGTCGAAACGCCTCCATGAAGGCGTTGCGGACGCCATCGGGATCACCGGGATACAGATCCGCATGAGCCGTCAGCAGCGCTCTCAAGAAGTCACCAAACACGATATCCACTGGCGGGCAGTAGTCGAGCGCGCGAGCGCAAATCGTAAAGAACTCTTCTGCCGTGCGGCTCGCCTCTTCCGCCAGGCGCCCCGCGAGAGACTGGGGCAAATCCACGGGATTGGTGCCACCACTTCCTGCACGAAAGATCCGGAACAGGTCGGCCGTTCGACGCGTGTAGATCGAAAAATAGGCATCGAACACCGCAGCGACAAGGATCGAACCACGTTCGTGGGGCTCCGTCTTCGTGGCCAAGTCGTTGGGATCGGGAGGCGTGCCCAGCGCGCTGCGCAAAGCCGACCGCATGCCGGATGCCTCGCCAAATTGCAGCGCCAGACCCAATAGTGGATTGGCTTTGGATAGCTGCGCCTGGATGGTGGCCTTGGTTGGCTCGGGCGTGCTTGTATCTGGACCGGCTTCGGGTCCGTAATTCTTCTCATACAACTTTCCGCCAGTCCGTTGCAGCGAATCGAGCAAGACATCCTTGTGCGAAAAATGACAGAAGAGCGCCGAAATATCAGCGAAGGCCTCGTGGAAGGCCACAACATCTACATTGGTCGGCTCCATGAAGTAATGCCGTATGCCATCCACGATGGCATGCGTCATTTCGTGCGCAATGATGTCGTGGGAAAGGCACGTGAAGACGACTTGACCTGGGAGGTTGGCGCCAGGGTCGGTTTTGCTTGCGCGGAAATATCCAAACACAATGCCCTGGACTGCCCGGCTATAGAACGCATTGGCGCCGACCATCGCGTGTGGAAAGAGAAACAGCTTCGACTGGTTGCGCCCTGACTTCATCTTCGCTGCCCGGGCCCACCGGATGCGGCGTCCCAGCGCGTTTTCAAATCGCTGGAGGATCTCGCTCGCAACGGCGTACACCATCTGCTGATGAAAGCGGGGATCACCTTCGTTGGGCTCGAGGCCGCCGGGCATGACGAGCCGAAGATCGTCAAGATTTACCGGCAAATAATAGGTCTTCTGCGAATAATCGTAGTCGACGACAGCCAGTCGCTCGCCCACCGGACCGGGAGCCAAGGGCTCGTAGGTCACACGCACCGTCATGCGGTTGCCCACGTAGTGTCCCGCACTGGGGTCAAATGCATAGACCTTCAGTGGGCGAAATGCCGGCTTGGGAATCCGCACGACTTCGTAAATGCTGGCGTCTTTTCCAACGACTTGGCTCATGGCTGACTCCGCCGCTGTAACCGGTGATCGATGCAAGAACGCTTGGCGCACTCCCTGCGACCCATCCCCGCCACTCCGGAGCCCATTCGACGATCGCGCCGTGTCCGCGTAACACCGCGATGCGAAGCTAAGGCACAGGCCTCTTTCTTCCGCTGAGCTATGCGGACGCAGACGACTTACGAAACCCCTGGCCTTCTACTGCCAGATGCACCCACCGGGCACGCAAATGGCGCAACATACCTTTGCGACGCTACCACCACGGATACTCAGTTCAATTAGCTAGTGGTTGTAGTCTTGCTACACAGATGCAACGCCTGCCCGATTGCGCAGATTCTCCCGCGCACGACTCATCGAACAGGCGGTGGCCGTCGGCCACATCGATGCAGCCCCTGCGTCAAGGTTCGATCACCTGGTACAGCAGGCCRCTTTTTCTGCTGCGTCTACTCATGGCCAAGCAGCTTGCGCGGCCGCTACGGCGTCTCCAGCTGCGCGCACTCTTCAGCCGACGGCCTCGAAGAGAGTGCTTCGATAGCATGAATGCAACGCTACATCTGATACGTCTTGAGCTTGTACCAAAGCGTGCGTTCGCTGACGCCCAGCAGGCGCGCCGCGGCGGCCTTGTTGTTGTCGCTGCGCGCCAAGGCGGCCCCGATGAGTTGGCGCTCCAGGGACTCGACGCGATCCTTCAAGGCCAGAGAGCCTTCGGGCGGTGGCGCGACGTGCGGCGGCGGCACCGTCGGCTCGCGCGAAAGCTCGGCCGGCAACAACGCGGCGCCAACTTCACCGTCGCGGCAGAGCACGGCGGCGCGCTCCATCAGATTCTCAAGCTCGCGTACATTGCCCGGCCAGTCGTAGGTTTCCAGTCGCTCAAGTGCACGCACTGACAATCGGGGCGTGGCGCGCCCCAGTTCCAGCGAGTATTTGTTGAGGAAGTGATTGGCCAGGATGACCATGTCGCCGTGGCGGTCACGCAGCCTCGGCACGTCGACGCGCACCACGTTGAGCCGGAAATAAAGGTCGCGTCGCAGCATGCCTGCTTCGACCGCCTCTTGCGGCTCGMGATTGGTGGCCGCCACCACGCGCAGGTCCACCGGTATCGCCGCATTGGCGCCGAGCTTCTCGATGTGTCCTTCCTGCAGCACGCGCAGCAGCTTGRCCTGCAGGCTGGTGGGCATCTCGGTGATCTCGTCGAGAAAGATGGTGCCGCCGCTGGCCAGCTCGCATTTGCCCACGCGATCGCGCAAGGCGCCGGTGAATGCGCCTTTGATATGGCCGAACAGTTCGGTCTCGAGCAACTCCGTAGGAATGGCCGCGCAATTGATGGGCACGAAGAGACCTTGCCGGCCCGATGCCCCATGGATGGCGCGTGCCACCAATTCCTTGCCGGTGCCGGTTTCCCCGACGATGAAGGCATTGCTGCGCGTTGGCGCCACTTGGCGGATCAGCTCGTAAAGCGCCTGCATGGCCGGGCTGACGCCGATGAACTCGCCCCAGCCTCGCGATATCTCCTCACGCAAAAAAAGGTTCTCGCGCTGCACGGCCTGCATGGCCAGCGCTCGCGTCACCGCCATCTCGACGGTCTCCATCTCGAACGGCCGGATGATGTAGTCGACGGCGCCAAGTTTCATGGCGGCCACCGCGGTCTCGATGGTGGCGTAGGCGGTCATGACGATGACCGGCACGTCCTGGTTGCGTTCGCGCAAGGCCTCAAGCAAGGCAATGCCATCCATCCGCGGCATGCGCAGATCCGTGAGCACCAGGTCGACCGACTGTTTCTCGATGACGGCAAGCGCTTCCATGCCGTCACCGGCTTCCAGCACGTCATGGCCGAGCGACTTCAGGGACAATTCGAGGATGCGGCGCATCTTCGCCTCGTTGTCCACCACGAGTATCCGCCTGGCGTTCATCGGTTTTGCCCATCCACTGCGAATCGAAGATTGAAGGAGGCGCCACCCCAGGCACTCTCGCCCACGGTGATTTCGCCGCCATGCACATGCACCACCTGCTGCACGATGGTCAGGCCCAGGCCGATGCCGCCATCTCGACGGCTGAAGAAGGGGTCGAAAATCGTCTGCCGCAGCGATTCGGGAACGCCGGGACCGTCGTCCGTCACGCTGATCCACACCGCGGCCGCATCGGAGCGGGTGGCCACCTGCACACGGCCGTGCTCACCCACGAAGGCCAGTGCATTCAACACCAGGTTGAGCAGCACTTGCATGATCTGTTCGCGATCGCAGGGAAACACCAGCACCGGTTCGGCAAAGTGGCTGGACAGGGAAACGCCGGCCTTGTCCGCCCGCGAGGCTAGCAAGCCCAGCACGCTGTCGACGATGGCGTGCAAGTCGTGCGGACGAAAATCGGGCGGCGCCGGGCGCGCGCATTCCAGCAACAACGTGACCAGCCGGTTGAGCCGCTCGGTCTCGCTGAATATGAAGCCGATCAGCTCATGCTCGCGCTCGCCCAAGTGTGGTTGCCGCTGCAGCATTTGCGCGGAACTGCGCAATATGCCCATGGGCGTTCGCACCTCATGCGCCATGATGGCGGCCATCTCACCGACCACGGCGAGTTTGCCTGCACGCACTACCTGCTCGCGTGAACGCGCCAAGGCGTCGATCATCTCCGCATAGGCGCGATGCAGCTCGTGGATCTCGGAGATATGGGTGGCCGGCAGTTGCGGCAACGCAGCGTCGCGCTGACGGAAGCTGCGCGTAAAGTCAGTCAGGGCCACGATGGGGAGCGCAATGCGATTGGCCAGTCGCGACGAAATCCACAATCCCGCAAGCAAGGTCAGCACCAGCACGGCCAGCATTGCCCACAGCAAGCGCCAGATCGGGCCAAAGGAAACCGAGGTCGGCTCCATCATCACGATATGCCAGCCCAGGCCCTGGAATTGCTGATAGCCCGTCGACGTGGCGATACCGACCAATAACGTCCCATAGCCAAGCGCACTGCCGTCGCGGACATAGGACAACGCCCCCTGCGCCGGCAGGCGCCAATCCAGTTGCAGGCGCGAAAGGACGGCGCGTGTCCGCAAGGCAGCGGAGGCAGCGATGACGCGACCGTGATCGTCCACCAGCAGGAGCCCTCGTGACCCGTGACCCACGGCCTCGTCCAGCAGCGCCTGCACGGCTTGCCAGTTCAGCACGACGTAGAGGTAGCCGATACTGCCCTGGCCAAACGTATTGGCAACCGGCGTACGCAAGATGGCGCCCTGGCCATCGGCGCCCCACGTCTGGGCAATGGATGCGCCACCCAGGCGAGCGCCCGAAATGGGGCGCCACACAGCACCGGTCGGCGCCGCCGTGCCAATCAGGGAAGGCTGGCTGGCTGCCACCACGCGTCCGTGTTCGTCGGTGCACAGCAGCGCGGCATACGCGTTACCCTGCCCGGCATGCAGATCCGAAAGGAAGTGTGAGAGGCGTTTGTCGACATCGTTGACGCGGATGTCCTGCATCACCTCCAGCCCGCTCCACACGCGCATGTTTTCGATATGCGAGAACAGCAGCGTGTCGATGCGCTGCATCACGGTGCTGGCGCCAAATCGCAGGTTGCCGGCGATCTCCGACCTGAGCGCACTGCGAAACTGATAGAACGAGAGCGCCCCAACCACCATGACGGTGCCCAGCAGGGTCAGGAACAGCAGGCGGAACAGGGCTGATCGTGTGGTCAAAGTGCTGTCGTCGCGCTGATGATGGGAGTGCGTCGCCGCCCGAGCTGGATGGCACGCCTTTGCGGCGGCCCCTGCACTGTCGCAGAATCCGCCGCAGTGCCGAGCCCCTCCGATGAAATAGTCGCTCGCCAGCCTTTCGTTTCGCTGTGTCTGCCGCCCGAACCAGGCGTGCCGGCTCGATTCCATTCCATGTTGGTGGGTATGACCGATGAACAGGCACCCTCGCCGCTACTCGCTCCCTGGCGCAGTCGCCCTGCTGCTGGGCCTGGCCTACGCCTCGGGCGCGATGGCCGCGGACGATGGCGACGGCAGCTGGCAACCGGCGCCCTATACGCTGGGCCAGGGCCTGTACTTTCCTGGCGTGGGCTTGCGTGTCGGCGGCTATGCCGACCTCAATTTCTTCAGCGTCCAGGGCACCAAGACCAGTTACAACGTGCGCGACCTGAGCCTGTTCATCACCCAGGACATCGGCACGCGCTGGCAGCTTTTCAGCGAAATCGAAGCCACCAACCCGGTCAACAGCACCGGGCGCACCGACGATGACGACGCCGAGCTCGACATCGAGCGACTGTACGCCGACTACCACGCCAACCAGGCCATCACGTTCCGCTTTGGCAAGTTCCTCACGCCCGTGGGCGAGTGGAATCTGGTGCATGCCGACCCGCTGACCTGGACGGTATCGCGTCCCCTGTCGACCTCGGCCGCGTTTGCGCTGCATACCAACGGCGCGATGATGTTCGGCACGCTTCCGGTGAAGGGCAACGACCTCGACTACTGGGTCTTTGCCGATGACAGCAAGAACCTCAACATCGGCCGCGATCAGGACAATGCGTATACCAACTTCGGCACGACCGAGACGCTGCAGAACAATTTTCGCCAGGCCATTGGTGGCCGGGTGCTCTACCACCTGCTGGGCGACTCGCTGAGTATCGGCGCCTCCACGCTGAACTACGAGCTGCAGCAGCCACGCGAAAAATACCGGCTCAACGGCATCGATTTCAGCTGGACGAGCCGCTACGTGAGCCTCACGGGCGAAGGCATTTACCGCAGCAGCACCAGTAACCGCCCCGATGAGCGAGGCGGCTTCGTGCAGGCAGAGGTGCCGCTATGGCGACGGCTGTACCTGATCGGCCGCTACGAGCGCTACCGATCATCGACGCCCGCCCAAACCAGCACCATCCGCACCACGGCCATCAATTTCAAGCCGGTTGAAGGGGTCGTGCTCAAACTCGAATATCGCGACGGCTCTCACAACGAGCTGCTCGCGCCGACCGGTTGGCTGGCGTCCGTCGCGGTGTTGTTCTGAGCGTCGCTCCCATGCGCGGACAACTTCGGCAATGGTCCACCTGGCTGATCATCAGTGCACTGCTGATGCGGGCGGGCTCGGCCTGGGCCGCACAGCCGCAGATTGCGATCATCACGGCACTTGATGGGCCGCAGATGACGCTGGATCAGAACACGGTGCGCAACGTGTATCTGAAGAAGATCTTTGTGGACGGCAAGGGGCAGCGGCTGACGCCGGTCAATTTCCCCAGCCGCGCGCCGATGCGCGTAGCGTTCTCGCGCGCGCTGCTGCACATGGACGACACCCAGCTGCAGGACTACTGGGATCGGCAATACTTCCAGGGTGTCAGTCCGCCTTACGTGCTCGCCTCGGCCGATGCCGTGGTCCGTTTTGTGGCGACCACGCCGGGTGCGATTGGTTACGTGGAACCCTGCCAGGCAGATGCCAGCGTGCGCGTCGTGCTCACCATCACCCTGCCGGCGCACCAGGCCGAAGATCTTCCGATCTGTCCGGAACATCCTGCGCCCTGAGTCACCCGGCCGCCGCGCCAATCATTGCAGACAAACTTTGCACTCTGCAGGATGCCGCGCGCTCGCTGGATCCTGCCCGGTGTGCTCTTTCATCGAATCATCAGCCACTTGCAGCGGTGGCACGAAAATCGCACCGCAGCACTGTCCGGCTGCGAGCTACCAGATCCTTTGTCTTCTCTGTGTCAACTTCTTGCACCCTTCTTAGGGCATGATGCGGTTGGCGGTAGTTGCGCGGATCTCGGCATGAGCCCGGAGCGGAATTCACCTCATGCCTCCTTCATGCCTACCGGTGCCGCTTGAACGAAACCAAGACACTCCATTGCAACGAGCCGCTGCCTCGCAAAGGCATCTTTCGCATCCTGGTCTGCCGCCCCAATCATCGTCTTGGCAATACCATCCTGCTCACGCCGCTGATCGCGGAGCTTGAGCGGCACTTCAAGGGCGCGGAGATCGACGTGATCTCCGAGGGAGACATCGCCGAAGAAATCTTCGCGACGTTCTTCAGCGTCCGCAACGTCTATTGCCTGCCCAGGCGCGGATTCAAGCACCCGCTGCCCTTCCTGCACCTGCTGCATCGCGTGCGCCGTACCCGCTATGACCTGATCATCGACCCTTGCCTGGGCTCGGGCTTCAGTCGCGCCGTCACCCGCCTGCTCCAGGGAACGTACAAGCTGGGCTTCAGCGACACTCCCCTGCGCGCAGGTCTCACCCACGCTGCGCCGACCAGTATCGCAATGCAGCATATGGCCAAACGCCCGATCAACCTGCTGCGCTGGGCGCTGGGCCGCAGCCAGGGCGAGGAGCCTGGCTATCCGCCATTGGATATCCGATTGACGGATGTCGAGCGGGCCCACGGACGCCATGTGATTGGCGAACTGCTGGCCGTGTCGCGCCAGACCAGTTCGCCCCCGGTGGTCGGCGTGTTCGCCAATGCAACGGGCGCCAAGCGTTACCCGATGGAGTGGTGGCGCGAGTTCATCGACACCTTCAAGACGCTGTGTCCGGCAGCGAGCATGCTCGAGCTGATCCCCATGCACGGCCATTCCATGCTGGGCGCCGAATGGCCGGGCTATTACTCCTCCGACATTCGCCGCATGGGCGCGGTCATGGCAGGCATGGACCTGATGATCACGGCCGATTGTGGCGTGATGCATCTGGCCGTGGCATCGCGTGTGGCCACGGTCGGCATGTTCTGCGTCACCGATGCCTCGGTGTATGCCCCTTACGGAAAGGGCAACTGCTCCCTGCCCACGCAAGGGCTTTCCGCACGCGAAGTCGCTTGCCGCGTAGTAGCGGCGCACCCGGATTTGCTGGGGCGTCCCGTGTTCGGGTCGTCACCGGGGGACGTGTCAGCCACGGCGAGCGAAGACCTGTTCCTCGAGCGGGCATGGGCACCATGACGGAACCACTACGCACGCCTGGCGAGCCTTCTGCAGAGCGTGCCGACGTGATGTCCCCGCATCAACCCAGGTCGGGATACGCACCCAGCGATGCTCCGGCGACGGCCTGGTCACGCGATCGACTGGAGCGCTGGCTGTTGATGTTGGGTGCTTTGCTGCTGCTCGCGGCGGGCATCGGCCTGCGCGGACCCACTCCATCGGATGAGCCCCGTTTCGCACTGGTGGCGCATCAAATGGTGGCGTCGGGAAACTGGCTGATTCCGCATCGCGGCAGCGACTGGTATTCGGACAAGCCACCGCTGTTCATGGCCATGCAAGCGCTGTCGTATACGCTCACGGGCAACTGGTGGGTGGCATTTTTGCTGCCTTCGTTGCTGAGCGCCCTGGGTACGCTGTGGCTGGTGTACGACCTGGCGCGCCGGCTATGGGGGCATCGAGCCGGCATGTTCGCCGGCCTGGCCCTGCTGTGCACGGTGCAATTCGTATTCCAGGCCAAGCGCGGACAGATCGATCCGACCGTCACGTTTTTCATCACGCTCGCCAATGTGGGTCTGCTGCGGCATCTGCTGCTGGGCCCGGACTGGCGCGCATTCTGGCTCGGCTGCTTTGCCGCGGGCCTGGGCGTCATCACCAAGGGTGTCGGCTTTCTTGCCTTGATGATGTTCTTGCCGTGGGCCTTTGCCGCGCGGCGTCGCTGGCTCTGGATGCCTGGCTTTCGTGGCCAAGTCGGGCACTGGATGGGCGGCCTGCTGGCTTTCGCCTTGGCCATCGCGCTGTGGATGGTGCCTTTGCTTTTCTATGTGCACGCAGACGACAGCGACGTCGCGCGCAGCTATCTGCACGATATCTTCTTCAACCAGACCCTCCATCGCTACGTGCATCCCTGGAACAGCTTCCAGCCGCCGTGGTTCTATCTCACGGTGATCATCACCTCGTGGCTGCCGCTCAGCCTTGCCTTGCCCGCACTGGCGCCGGCATGGATGGAACGGCTGCGCGCGCGCGATGCACGCATCCTGCTGCCGCTGGCGTGGATCGTCATGGTCATCGTGTTCTTCAGCCTGACGCGGGCCAAGCGCGACGTCTACATCATGCCGGCGCTGCCGATGCTGGCACTTTGCGCTGGCCCGTATCTGGAAGATGTGCTGCGCAAACGCTGGCTGTCGTTCGTCGCCATCGGGTTTCTGCTCCTGCTCGGCGGTGCCGCCTTGGGTATCGGCGTAGCTGCGCTTGGCCTTCATCCTGCGGCGACCGCACGTTTCATCGCTGCGCGCCAATTGGGCGAGCAAGCCTCGCTGTGGTGGAGCATGTGCATCGTCCTGGGCGCATGGCTGTTGCTGCAGGCGGCGATCTTTCGCCCTCGTCGCGCCGGTGTTGCCATGCTCGCCGGCATGGCCGGCGTATGGGCGATCTGGGGTCTCGGCATGGCACCCATGCTGGCGCGCGCCAGCTCCCCGGCGACATTGGCCAATCGCGTCGAGCAGACCATTGGTCCACAAGCCGAGCTCGCCCTGGTCGCCTGGAAAGAAGAACTGCCGCTTGCCTTTGCGCGACCGCTCACCGATTTCGGCTTTGTCGTGCCCTGGCATCAGCAGCTGGCGTCGGCGATACGCTGGCAGGCCCAGGCGCCGGAACGGCGCTGGGTGCTGGTACTGGCGGACGTGATGGGGCCATGCATCCTCCGCTCGGCAACCGTGGATGCAGGCATCACCAGCGGGCGCGACTGGCGACTGTTTCGCAGCGACGCGGTGGCTGCTGCGTGCCGGCAAGGCCAGGTGCCCACGGGCGCCGTCGAGGACTGGGGCGGCATCGACAGTCACCGTTGATGCACCTGCCTCCCGTCCTTGTGCCACCACGCTCCCGAGTCGCCCGTGAATTTTCCAGACACCCACGCACCTCGCACCACGTTGCCTATTCGCCTGGCGTCCTGCCTGCCCTGGGCATGGCTACCGTTGTGGATCGTGGCGGCGCTTATCGCGATTTTTCAGCACGGCCCCATGCCCATGTATTCCACCCGCACCTTGTCGGTGGCGTGGGAGATGTGGACGCACCACAGCGTGCTCGTTCCTTACCTCAACGGTCTGCCCTATAGCGATAAGCCGCCTTTGCTGCTGTGGCTGATCCAGTTGGGCTGGGTGATCGGCGGCGTCGGTGATGTGTGGCCGCGTCTGCTCGAAGTGGCGCTCGGCGCACTGCAGCTGGTGCTGGCGTGGCGGCTGGCGCGCCGACTGTTTCCACGGACTGCGCTGGTTGCACACGGCACGGCATGGATCGTGCTCGCGCTTACCTATGGCTTCCTGTTTGGCCTGCAGGTGATGTACGAGGTCCTGTTGGCCGACTGCGTACTGGCGGCCCTGCTTTGCCTTGCACCCTCGGTGCATGGCGAACCTCCGCGTCTGGGCAGGTTTGCCCTGGCGCTCAGCCTCGGCTTGTTGACCAAGGGACCGGTCATGCTGCTGCATGTCGGGCTGCCCTGGCTGCTGGCTCCCTTGTGGAGCGAATACGCACGGCGGGATGCGCGGCGGTGGTATGTACGAGGAGGCGCCGCCTGCCTGGCGGCGTGCGGGGTGCTGCTGACGTGGGCCTTATTGGCTGCGTGGAGTGGCGGCGAGGTCTATCGACACACGCTGCTGGTACATCAGACTGCCGGTCGCGTTGTCGACGCCTTTGCTCATGCGCAACCGTTCTGGTGGTACCTGCCCTTGCTGCCGGTGCTGCTGTTTCCGTTCGCGCTATGGCCGCGCATCTGGTTGGCGCTGGCTAGCTGGCGTCGCCCGCTTGAGCCCGGCCTGCGGTTTTTGCTTGCATGGCTCGGCTCTGTTTTTCTGGCGTTCTCGTTGATCAGCGGCAAGCAGGCGTACTACCTGCTGCCTGAGTTTGCCGGATTTGCCGTGCTGATCGCGGCATCGCTGGCCCGCCTGTCCTTGCGCGAGGCGCGGCCTGGCCGCTGGTGGTCGCCATGGCCGTTGGCGCTGCTATTGGCGATGGCTGGCGCCATCTTGATCACCATGGACGGGCTGGTTGCCCATGGGCACCTCGTTGATCCGATGTTTGCAACGCTGTCCACGCATAGTCGCCCGTTCGGCGTGCTGTACCTGCTGCTGGCGTTGGTGCTTGCCGTGCCGCGACGAGGAGAACTGTACCGCGTGGCCGGCGTAGGCCTGCTCGCCGTGGTGACAGCCAACGGGCTTTTCAGCATGACGCTATGGCCCGCTTACGACTTCGCCCCCGTGGCCCGCCTGCTTGCTACTGCCCAGCAGCAGGGGCGAGCGGTTGCCAACTTCGAATCGAACGACGGGCAGTACACTTTCCTTGGACGTCTGACCCAGCCGGTCGCATCGGTGCATAGTCTCCACGCACTAGGAGAGTGGGCGCACCAACACCCCGAAGGCCTGGTGATCATCTATCCCAGGCGCCTGAGCGACGCTGATCGCGCACACGCCATCTATATCCAACCGTTCCGCGGCATATCGCTGGCCGTATGGCCCGCAGACGCCCTCGCGCAGGCGCTTCCTCAAGAAAACCTGTGACGCGATGCGCGCGATCCAGCGCGCGCTCCTACCTTTTTTGCAAACGAAAATTGCAGGGTGCAGGTTTTGCATGCTGCTGGCGGTGCGCTATCAGCGTCCAAATGGACGCTCGCTCAGCCACTTAGTGGCGTGGCATGAAATTGGCAAATGGATAAGCAGACATTCGCCAACGCAGAGCTTCATCCATGCCCGCAACGGCCGGTACGTTTCTCGATCGGTTTCCCATCACGCCATGTCTTAGCCAGTCACCTTCCTCTGCCAGCGAGTGCCTGAGCCAACAAGGCGGCAACGCATGGAACGTTGCCTGCCAACGTCCACCAAATTTCGTTTGCACAAGGGAGGCGACCAGGGCATCGCTGACCGGTTGTCACGCATGAACAGCAGCCTGAGTGTGTCGGTTGAATCTATGCGAGCGGCCGCGCGCATCCACACCAGTGCTCTGGCATGGGTGTTGCTGCTTGGCCTGTTGCTTGGTTTTGGCTTCCAGGGCTCTCGTGGCTTGTGGAGCCCCGACGAGGGGCGCTACGTGGGCGTTGCATTGCAGATGATGGACTCGGGCAACTATCTCGCCCCCGCCTATAGTCCTGCTTCGCTCAATTTCTCCAAGCCGCCGCTGACGTATTGGGCAATTGCCGCGTCGCTTCGGCTATTGGGCCGCAATGCGTGGGCGGCGCGCCTGCCTTATGCCCTCGCCTACCTGGCGACGCTGGCCTTGCTGTTCGCCATGGGCAAGCGCACCAGCCCGGGCAAACCCTGGCTTCCATCGCTGGTCTATGCGACCAGCCTGTTCACGTTTTTCAGTTCCAACATCATCAGCACGGATGTGCTGCTGACGCTGACTGAGGGCCTGGCGGTGCTCGGCTTCATCTTGCACCGATGGCCTGAGAGCGACGACGAACGACGTTACGGATTGGTCGTGATGTGGCTCGGTTTTGGTCTGGCCTTCTTGACCAAGGGACCTCCGGGCCTGCTCCCCCTGCTTTCGGTCATCGCCTTCGCTGCGATCTGCGGCGGTGGACGTGCCGTCGTTCGACTGTTTCACCCGGCCGGCCTGGTGATCTTTGTGCTGGTGGGATTCACCTGGTATGCCGTGGTCATTCTTCGTTATCCCGGCCTGCTCCACTATTTTCTTCACCAGGAAGTGTACGGCCGCATCTTCACCGCCATGCACAAACGCCATGCGGGAGCCTTTGGATGGGCTGTGGCATTTCTTCCCGTGCTCGTGCTCGGAACCATCCCCTGGTGGCGCGGCCTTGCGCTGTCGATCCGCGACATGGTCAAGCCCGCCCAGTGGATCCGGTGGCGCAAGGAGCAATCGATTGAGCTGCTTCTTGTGCTCTGGTTTGCGCTTCCCTTCGTCATCTTCTGTCTCGCGCAGTCGCGCCTGCCGCTCTATCTGCTGCCGCTGTTTCTTCCTCTTGCCCTGCTCACGGCATCGCGCATGGAGCGCACCTTCGATTTAGGCAGCCAGCGGACCATCGCCTTGCTGGCCACATGGATCGTGCTTCTGCTCGCGACCAAGGCCATCGCGGCCTACGGCTACAGAACGAACGTCGACAACCGCCAGGCAGCAAAACAGATTGCGGCAACGATGGGCGCAGCCGATTACCGTGCGCTGCTTTTTTTGGAAGAGGCCACGGACACCTATGCCGTGGAAGAACAAACCCTCTGGGGCCTGAGGTTCTATCTCAACCGGCCGGTCTACGGCATCTGGTGGCGCAGCCCCGACGTGGGCACTCAGCTCTGCGCCGCGGCCAAGGCACAGGGAACGTCCTTGCTGCTGGTCGATCGCGACATCCCTGCCGCCAATGCGCAGGCGCTGTTGAACAGCTGCGGCGCCTCCGTCGTGTCCGCCGGCGCGTGGCGAAACAACCTGCTGTTTCTCGTACACGGTGTTCCGAAGTGACCGGAGGGCGTATGTCCATTCGACGACTCGCAGCCTTGGTCCTCGTGCTTGCCTGCAGCCCCAGCTGGGCGGGCAGCGGCATCCTGGGTCTTGATCACCCTGTGACCTATGACAACAGCGGCATCTGGAAGCGCAGCAATCAGCAAATCCTGTTCTATGGAACCATCGCCACCGTGGGCGCGGGAGCGCTCTGGTTTGGCGATGACAACAAACTCGGCGACACCTTCTGGCGATCGGTCGATTCCGTGGCGATCACCGCTGTCAGCACGCAGGCGCTCAAGTGGACCTTCCAGCGCGAGCGCCCGTCGGAAACCAATAACCCAAACAAGTGGTTCCAGGGCCTGCACGCCGAGAGCTTTCCCAGTGGCGAGGTGGCAACCATATCTGCCGCCGTTACGCCATTCATCGTCAACTATGGCAGCGACCATCCCGCGGTCTACCTGCTTGCCCTCCTGCCCGCGTACGACGCGGTGGCTCGCGTTAAAACGCATGGGCACTGGCAGAGCGACGTGCTGATAGGCGCGGCCATCGGAACGGGCATCGGGATATGGGCCACGCATCGCGATTCGCCCTGGATTCTTTCGCTGCTACCCGGCGGATTTCAGGTTGGCTATGTCCATCACTTCGATTAGAAGAGAACCCGTGTTATTCCACAGAGAGGCGGAAAATTTACGCCCCCGCAGCATTTCGATGTAGCGCTTTTACGCCCGCAGGACCCAGCATGCCTCATCCGCTCCGAGGAGCGCCGAAAAGCACCATGCTGTGAGCATTGTGATCGTCCATGGGCCGCACACGTCCGGCCACTCGCTTCCCCAGGAACTGCAACAACAACTTCAGCAACAAGCCGGCGCGGCGGGATGCACGCTGGAGCTTCGAGGATGCAAGGACCTGAGCCACTTTGTCGGTCAGGTGTGCGCTGCCGGCACCGACAGCACCGAGTTTGTACTGCTCGATCCAGGTGACCTGGCATCAGAAGTACGTGAGCACCCCGAGGCCGGCCTGGCTGACGCGTTAGACCATCTGGGCGCGCCGTATATCGAAGTTCACGAAGAGATTGATGCCGAGCTGCAACACGACGCCGGCTTTCACAAAGCTCCGCTCGCCACCGTCATCATCAACGGCAACATCGGCAGCGGTTACCGCATAGGCCTCAGCATCGCCTTGCGGCAATTGCGCGAAGGCCTGCGCGGCGACGATCAGAGGGGAGTCAACCGTTACCCTCTTCCGCAAGCAAGCATCGCTTGATGGCGTTCCATAGGCCTCCGACGTTGAAAGCCAAACCAGCCACCCGTCGAAGCCGGGCGGCTGCATGGGCTTGCGTTGGCGTGCTGCGCGGAGGCTTTCTTAGCGCTGCTTGATCAGGCTATGCACCGCCAGCGGGCCACCGAACTGTTGCAGCAGGCCACCCTCTTCGAGACGGCCCAGGGTGATCGGGCTGAACCCGAGCGTGGTGACCAGCGCGGCGACCTGTTCGTTGGCGTCCGCATGATTGCCTGAGACGAAGATGGTGCGATGGCCGTCGCCCACGCGCGGCTCGTCGGCGAGCACCGCGGCCGGCAGTGTATTGAAGGCCTTGACCACCTTGGCGCCCTTGAACTTCGTCGCCACGACCTGGCTGGAGGGCTTGCCGCCAAGGTCCAGCGGTTTGAACGCTGGGAACTCGATGGCATTGGTGGCGTCGACCACGATCTTTCCGGTCCAGTCGCTGCGCAACTTCGCCACTTCCTCCACTGCCCCGAACGGGACTGCGAGGATGATGACTTCCGCGTTCAATGCCTCGCCCGTTTCCTTCGTGCTTACCGAAGGAGCGAAGGCTTTCACTTCCTCTTCCAGCGACGCCGGTCCGCGACGATTGCTGATGACGGCCGGAATCTTGTTGCGGGAAAACTGTTTGGCGAGGGCGCCGCCGATGGCGCCTGATCCGATGATGGCGTAGCTCATGAGATATCTCCTGGTGGACGATAACTGGGATGGATGCGATGTATCAGCGCGACTTGCTGTCAAGACTGATCGGGCCTGCGCCATGGACGGTCAGCAGCAGGAAGGCGCCGGCAATCGACACGTTCTTCATGAACATGATCATCTGGATCTGATCGGCGAGGTGGTTGTGGAACAGGATGGCCGTGAGCACGGTGAAACCGGCCATCAGCACCGACACGATGCGGGTCTTCCAGCCGAGGATGATGGCCAGCGAACCGAGTACTTCGGTGGCGATCACCAGCGGAAGCACGGCGCCGGGCACGCCAACCGAAGCCATATAGCCCGCGGTGGCCGCGTAGGCACCCATCTTGCCGATGCCGGAAAGCAGGAACAGAGCCACGATCAGTACGCGGCCGAGCAGTTCAGCGCTGCTCTTGATGGTGAAGACAGAGGTATCTTGCGTGTTGCCTATCGATGAGGCGTAGCGAGCAGTTTCAACTTGAGTGTTCATGGTGATGTCTCTCGTTAAGTGGGTTGCTTGATTGGCCACCGGCTGGGTGGTCGGTTCGGATGGCGCCAGGCGGGGAGTGACAGCCTTCATGCGACCTCGTCTGCGATGGACAAAGGCTAGGCCTTGCCCATGCATCTGAATAGCCTATATATTTCGATGCAAACTATCGTTCTGGACGATATATGCTCGACGCCGTCACACTGGACCAGCTGCGCACCTTCATTGCCGCTGCCGAGGAAGGCAGTTTTTCGGCGGCCGGGCGAAAGTTGCGGCGCGCGCAATCGGTGGTGAGCCAGACCCTGCTCAATCTCGAGGCGCAATTGGGCGTCACGCTGTTCGATCGCAGCGAGCGTTATCCCAAACTCACCGAAGCGGGCGCGGCACTACTCACCGAGGCGCGCGGCGTGGCCGATCAAATGGATGGCTTCAAGGCGCGCGCTCGCTCGATGAAGGAAGGGCTGGAGCCCGAGCTTTCCGTCGCGGTCGACGTGATGTATCCGATGGATGGGCTCACCCGCGCTGCCGGCTATTGCCGCGAGTTTTTCCCCAACACGCCGTTGCGTGTCTACGTGGAAGCACTGGGCGGCGTGATCCGCCCCGTGATGGATGGCACGTGCCGCATCGGCATCGTGGGCTCGCTGCCGGTGATACCCGATGAGCTGGCCTCGGAGCCGCTGATCGACCTGCCCTTTATCACCGTGGTCTCGCCATCGCATCCACTGGCCAGGCACAAAGGCAGCATCAGCAAGAAGCTCATCGAGAAACAGATCCAGCTGGTGCTGACCGATCGCACGCCGCTATCGGATGGCCGGAGCTTCGGCGTGCTCTCGCCACTCACCTGGCGCCTGGCCGACCTGGGTGCGAAGCACGCGTTCTTGAATGCCGGCCTGGGTTGGGGGCATATGCCCCTGCACATGGTCAAGAAAGATCTGGACGCCGGCAACCTGGTCAGGATCAAGGTGGAGGGAATCGCCAAAGACACGTTTCTCCCCATGCATATCGTCTATCGCAAGGACGCCCTTCCCGGCCCCACCGGACGTGCCTTCATCTCGCAGTTGCGCTGCTGACGGCCAGGCTCGTCAGCAGCACAACCCTGAGCGCCCGAAAGCGCATCAACTCCGCCGCACCGGCAAGAACCGGCTGTTGCGCAGCAATCCCGCCGAGATCAGCGACACCAGAACGCCGACCGGGAAGATTTCCACGAAGGTCATCGGCAGGCGGTACATCGGGTTCGCGTACTGGATCTTGAAAGCCTCCATGTCGGCGCTCAGCTTGGCCAGCGCCTCGGCGCTGGCGCCCTTGGCCTTTTCGCTGGCGATGATCGCCTGCGCATAGGACGTGGCGAAATCCATATGGGTCATCGCCTGTACCCCTTCCCAAGCGATCACGTAGAAGATGCCTGCGATGAAGCTGATGCCCAGGCCGACGCCGAGTGCCGGCCAGAAGCCGATCACCCCGCCCCTGTCCACGTCACGATGCCGCTTGATCCCGACGAACACTGCGCTGAGCGCGATCAGCATCGTCGTATAGCCGATCAGCATGCCGTACTTCATGGGCGGCATGCCGGAGAACGCGATGAAGGTGACGAATTCGAAGCCGCCGACGATCACGCCGGCGATCACGCCGTACTTAAGGATGGTCCGTAACAAGGTCTGCTCCCCGCTGATGAATGGTGTCGCTATTGACTGCATTCGGGAGCCGGCCGGCAATCGCCCGAATGGGTGATTTGGACGATTTCATCCGAAATAACAAAGCGTCAGGGCACGATACCCAGCTCGCGTGCCCGGCGGATCGCCTCGGTACGCCGCTTCGCGCCCAGTTTCTCGAACAGTCGCGCGACGTGCGTCTTGACCGTGTTCGGCGACACATGAAGGCGCGCGGCGATCTCCTTGTTGGAATGGCCGGCGGCAAGTTCATGCAGCACTTCCAGCTCACGCCCGCTAAGACCCAGCGCCGCCTGCGCCTTCGGGTTGCCGTCAAAGTCGGGGGCCGCCGGCGTCGCAAAGACCCGCACGCCCAGGAAGATGCCAAGCACCAGGAAGGCCGCCGCGACCAGGAACAGATAGATATCACCCGAATGCATCCGCGCCAGGCGCTGGTAGTCGAGCCACTGCAGGGCAACGGTTCCCGCCGCCAGCAGCGCCCCATAGCCGACCACCCGCTTCCACATCACCGCCGCCTCCACTTTCCCCTTGGAGTCGGATCTTAACGCTGGCCGGGGGTTCTGGTGCTTGCCGAAGGGCTGCCGCATCGTCACAAAAAAAGGCCGGGCCCGAGGGCCCGGCTAGGGAAACGCAACATCGGATGACTTGAGCCAAACCCGCACCGCGCCTTGCCGTCCTCGGCACGGCGGCGTCGAACTAGAACTCCTGGCTCAGCCGTATGCCGATCGTGCGCGGCGGCGTCATGACGGTATAGACCTGGCCATTGGGGTACGCCGGCACCACGTCGTGGGCGGCGCAGACGGCCTCCGCGCATTCGGTGTAGCGGTACAGCTGCCCCCGTTTGTCGAACATGTTGTTGATGTAGATATCCAGCGACAGACCGTGCTTCTTGATGCCGGCGGTAAAGTCCACCGTCGTGTACGCAGGCAGATTGCCCACCAGGCCTCGTTCCAGGATGCGCAGATCCGAGGTGCGCTCGCCCACGTGCACCACAGCTCCCTGCACGAAGGCCTCCATGCCGGCAACGTCGAAGGCATAACGCGCAATCAAATTGCCCTTGAACTTCGGCGTCACCGGCAACTGCGTGCCCTTGGGAGCCTGCGGCCCGGTCACTGTGTCACCCGTGAGCGGATTGACGGTACCCGCGGGGCAGTAGGTGATCGGCGTGCCGCTGGTGTCGGTGAAGCCGCAGTAGTTTTCCGTCAACTTGGCGTTGTACAGGGCGATGCCCATGCCGATGGTGAGGTTATAGGTGGCCGCCCAGTTCAGGTCAGACTCCAGGCCATCGATCTGGGCCTGGCCTGCGTTCTTGATTTCGGTCAGACCGTTGGCGCCCAGGATGCTGAACTGGAAGTCCTTCCACTTTTCGCGGAACACCGCGCCGTTGAACGACAGACGGTTGTCGAACCAGGTCGTCTTCCAGCCCAATTCGTAGTTCGTCAGATAGTCCGACTTGTACGGCGGCAGGCTGCCTCGGCGATTGATGCCGCCGGGACGGAAGCCTTCCGACCAGGTGCCGTAAATCATCTGCTCGGGCGTGATCTGCCAGGTCAGGTTGGCCTTGCCGAGCGAGCCCGATTCGTTGGTGCTCTTGAAGAAGTCCGAACAAGGTGCGCCGTGATAGGGCTCCTGCGTCACGCAGCCGGCTTCACCGTAGCTCGATGAGGGTGAGTAGCCGGAACTGAAGCCGTAGAAGCCTTGCAGGCTGTTGTCCGTCTTGAAGTAGCGGCCACCGATCGTGCCGGTCAAGGTCTCCGGGATGAAGTCGTAGGACAGCTCGCCGAACACCGCCTTGTCGCGGTCATTGCGTTGCTGCTCGGTCAGCCACAGCGTATTGGGCCAGCCCGGCACCGCCAGCGAATCGGCCAGGCCATTGATCATGTAGGCCTGTTCGATGTCGTGCACCTGCTTTTCCCAGAACAGGCCGCCCACCACGCGCAGGCGGTCTTCCTTGGGCGAGGCGATGCGCAGCTCGTGGCTGTTCATCGTGTAGTGATCCTTGCCCTGGATGAACTGCGACGGATTGATCAGCTTGCCGCTGTTGTCGTAGATGTAGGCGCCATAGCCGGCCAGGGTGTCGTACCAGAACGAGTAGTCACTGTAGTCGCTGTACTCTTCCTGGTTGCGCTTGAGGCGGCCATAGGCATAGGTCAGGTCGAAGTTGCCGATCTTGCCTTCCACCGTCAACGCCGCCTGTATCCAGCGGTCATTGGTCTTTTCGGGATAGAAGTGCGTGAGCGCCAGGCTGCCGACCTGCGGATCGGAGGCCACGTTGCCGTTGGCGATCGTCTGCTGCCCCATCAGCGTCGGGCTGATCGACCACTCGTCGTTGAGGTTGATCTTCAACGCCGCACGCGCGCCGCTGGTGTCGACGTCGTTGTAGTTCTTCTTGGCAGCGCCGGTACAGACCAGCTCCGGCGTCGAGCAGCCCTTGGCATTGCTGACGGTGATGCCGGACGTGGGAAACGTGCGCTCGCCAACGACGTTGTCGATGTAGCCCGCATCGTGCTCGTGCCAGCCCACCAGGCGGATCGCCGTGCTCGGCGACAGCGGGATGTTGACCATGCCGTCGGCCTCGTAGCCGATGCCGCCATGATCGACCGAGTCCATGCCGACGCTGTAGCTGGCGGCAAAGGCACTCGGGTCGGGCTTGTTGGTGATGATGCGCAACGCACCCGCTTCCGCGCTGGCACCGTAAAGCGTGCCCTGCGGACCCGACAGCGATTCGACGCGCGCGATATCGTACATATGGATATCGAGCGGCCCCTGGATCGTGGTGACCGGCTGTTCGTCGAGATAGACGCCCACGCTTGGCAAGGAGCCGGAGTGGTTGCCGTCGCCGCCGCTGGCCACGCCACGCATATAGATCAGCGCAAAACCCGGTCCGAAGGTTTGATACGAAACGCTGGGCAGGTACTTCACATAGTCGTCGAAACTCTTGACGTGCAGTTCCTGCAGCTGCTCTCCGCCCAGCACGTCGATGCTGATGGGTACCTTCTGCAGATTTTCCTCGCGCTTCTGAGCGGTCACCGTCACCGTGCCCAGCGTCTTGGGCTTGGCTGGAGCGGCGGGCGCCGCGGCGGGACTCTGGTTCGGGTTTTGATTCTGCTGGCTGTTGTCTTGCGCAAACACGGATGGCGCTACGGCAAGGCAGATCGCCGCGGCAAGCGGCAACCGGGCTAGTCGCACCCTCTCTGTTCGTATTGGCTGTCTCGGCCTGACCCTATGCATCGACTTACCCTCCCCGGTAGTGACGACGATCTACTTGCTATAGGACTCCCCATGCCGGCGGCTCGGGATAACACCCGAGCACCGGTCCCAACGCCTGTTCCAGCGGTTCCAGCCAGGGGGCGTAATGCCGCCAGTGATCCACGCCTTCGCGGTAGATCGGCCGACGCACCTGCTCCGAACTGGCCGTACGCACCGGCCGCTCGTTCTGGAAGAAGCGCAGACACGATTCCTCGAACGGCAGGCCACAATGGTCGAGCAGACGCCGAACCTCCCCTTCGGTGTCCTCGACCATGTGTTCATAGATGACGCGATGGATGCGCCCGGGCAGCACCCGGTCGAAATGCGACATCAGCGCCACGTAGTCGCGGTAGTAGCGACCCAGGTCCTCAAGGCTGTAGCTGAAGCTCTGTCCGCGCGCAAAGTGCTGTTTGAAGCCCGAGAAACAACAGGCCAGGGGATGCCGGCGCGCATCGATGATCTTCGCATTCGGCAGCATCAGGTGGATCAGGCCGATATGCATGAAGTTGTTGGGCATCTTGTCGATGAACAACGGCGCCGACGTCTTGCGCTGGATGCGCGTGTGTTCGAGATAGCGTTCGCCCAGTTCGTGCAGCGCGTTCGCGTCGAGCGCAGCCAGCGTTTCGTGGTACGGCATTTCACTGGCGGCGTGCGCCTGCTCGCGCAGGCTGCGGGTGATCGAGGTGACTTCCGGCAGCTCCATGGTGCCCTCCACCATGCTGTGGCTGGACAGGATCTGCTCGATCAGGGTGGAGCCGGCGCGCGGAAGGCCAACGATGAAGATCGGATCGCCGGACGCATGGCCGCAGCCGGCGCGCGCGGCAAAGAACTCGCTGGTGTAGCGTTCGCGGATGTGCTCGACGCGCGCTGCGGTTTCATCGGCGCGGTAGTTGAGCTGTGCGTGCCGTATTGCGTTGCCTTGCGCGTAATGACTGAACGATGCCTCGTACTCGCCGCCGTCTTCCAGCGCCTTGCCGATGGCAAATTCCAGGTGCAGGCGATCGTCTTCGCCAAGGTCGGCGCGAGCCAGCTGCCGGCGCATGACGGTAAGGTCGTCAGCGCTGAAGCGGAAGGTCTTGAGGTTGGCCAGGCTCCACCAGATTTCGCCAAACGAAGGTTGCAGCGCCACGCCGCGACGATAGGCTTCGATGGCGCGCGCGGTGTGCCCTGCCGTCTTCAGAGCATGGCCGTAGCTCATCCACACGCTGGGATGACGCGGATCGCGCGCCACCAGGTCGCCATAGATGCCGATGGCCGGCTCGTAATCGCCGATGCGGCACAGCACCGCCGCCTTGAGGTTGAGGTGGCCGAGGTTGTTCGGTTCAACAGCGAGAAGCTGTTCGACTTCCGCCAGCGCGCGCTCCGGCTGGTTGCCCCGATGCAGGACCAGCGCGTAGTTCTGGCGCGCCGCATGGAAACTGGGCGCCAGTTCCAGGCAACGCGCGAGCAGATGCTGCGCGTCTTCGAGCCGCCCCAGGCGCGCGGCGACTTCCGCGAGCATGCGGATCGCTGCCACATCGGTCGGCGCCTGTTTCAGATGTTCGCGCAACAGCGCCTCGGCATCCGGTATGCGGTTTTCAACCAGGGCGGTGGCGGCCGACAGCAAGCGCGGATCGCGCGTCGAGCAGCGTACGTGCTGGGCGTAAGCCGCATCGGCCTGCGCGTGCTCGCCAGCGGCCATCAGGACATCGCCCAGCGCACGCCACGCTTGCGGCAGCTCGGGCTTCAACACCGTCGCCAGGCGCAGCGCCGTCATGGCCTCCTGTCCCTGCCCGCTACGGCCCAGGGCAATGCCCAGGTCGAGCTGCGCGTACGCCCAGTTGGGCTGCGTGCGCACCAGCTCCTGAAGCACGTCGATGGCGCCCTGCATGTCGCCTTGCGCCGCGCGCGCCCCTGCGAGCAGGCGCATGGCCACCGGCTGGTTCTCGACGACTTTGAGGATTTCGGTCGCCTGCTCGGCGGCCATCGACGGGTGGCTCTCCAGCAGGCGCGCAGCGTGCGCCAGCGCCTGCTCCAGGGTGCCGCTGGCGTCGCGCGCCGTCATCGTGCGCGCGTCCAGGGCAGCATGGACAGGGTGATGGCGGTCGGCATAAGGCGGCAGACGCTTCTCATAGGTCCTTGAGCAACCGATAGTTGAACTCTAACGACTGAGTGTAGGAATTGACCAGAATGCGTTCGTCCTGTCCGTGCGAGCGGTCATCGTCCACGTCATAAGGCAAGCCGTTGAACACATACGACGGCATGCCCGCTGCGCGCAGAAATACACTATCGGAAGCGCCGGCCGACATCATCGGCGACACCGGCACCGTACCCCACAGCGATTTCGCCACGCTTGCGATCTGCGCAAACAACGCCGCGTCCACCGGACTGGGCGGACTGGGCTGAGGTGCTGCGACGCGGCTGATGTCGATGCCGTTATCTGCCACGGCATTTTTAAGCATGACGTCGACCTGGTCCGGATCCTCGTCCGGCAGCAGGCGACAGTTGATGGTGGCGCGGGCCATCTGCGGCAACGCGTTCTCCGCATGGCCGCCTTGCAGCAAGGTGGGCACGCAGGTGCTGCGTAGCTGTGCGTTGTTATAAGGCGAGGACGCCGCAAGCCGGATCAGCGCCGCCGGATCGGAGGGCTGCTTGCCGACCGCCCGCATATCGGCGGCGGTCTTGCCCGAGTAGAAGCTCGCCAGTTCGCTGTAATAGCCACGCGTGGCGGAGTTGGTGCGCAACGGAAACTGCAGCGACGAAAGGCGGTCCAGCCCTTTGGCGAGCCGATAGATCGCATTGTCGGAGGTCGGCAGCGAGCTATGGCCACCGGGATTGCGTACGGTAAGCGTGTAGCTGAGGAAGACCTTCTCGGCCGTCTCGACCGAAAGCACCGCTGGCTTGCCGCCGCGGATCTCCGGGCCTGCGCCATCGACATTGATCGAATAGGCCGAACGGATCAGCTCCGGCCGATGGGCCAGCAGCCACTGCACGCCATTGGATACGCCATCCTCTTCGCCAGCGGTCAGCGCGAGGATGTAGTCGCCCTTGGGCTTGTAGCCTTCGCGGTGCAGGCGCAGCAAGGCGGTGACCAACCCTGCCCCGCCGCCTTTGATGTCCATCGTCCCGCGACCGTAGAAATAACCGTCGCGCTCGGTCAGTGCGAAAGGGTCGACGTGCCAGTCTTCGCGTCGTGCTTCGACCACGTCGAGATGGGCGAGCAGCAGGACCGGCTCGCGCTCGCCGCGGCCATGCAGGCGCACCACCAGATTGCGTCGCTTGGGATCGTCACCCACTACCTGCACATCCGCCGGTGCAAATCCCGCGGCGATGAAGCGCTTGGCCAGGCGATCTGCCGCCACCGTGGTGCTGCCGTGCTCGGAGGTGGTGTCGGTAGTGATCAGCTCGTTGAGCAGCTCTCGGCCCAAAGCGTTCTGCGCGTCGACTGCGATATCGCCCGCCCTGCCCATTGCAGGCAAGCTGAGTGCTGCGAACAGTATGCTGGTCAAAACACGATTCATGCCCGCTCCATCGCGAGGGCCAAGCCCTGGCCCACGCCCACGCAAAGACTGACCAGTGCACGGCGCTGGCCGTGGCGACGCAAGGCAAGCGCAGCGCTCATCGCCAGGCGCGCACCGCTGGCTCCTAGCGGATGGCCCAGCGAGATGGCGCCGCCGTTCGCATTGAGCTGTGCCGCATCGTCAGGCAGGCCGAGTGCACGCGCACATGCCAGCACCTGCGCCGCGAACGCTTCATTGATCTCGATGCGATCGAAGTCGGACAAGGCCAGGCCGGAACGCGCAAGCAGCTTGTTGATCGCCGGCACCGGACCCATGCCCATCACGCGCGGCTCCACGCCGGCCGACGCCATGCCGGTGATGCGCGCGAGCGGATCGAGGCCGTACTTGCGCACGGCTTGTTCGGAGGCGAGCAGAACGGCCGCGGCGCCATCGTTGAGACCGGAAGCATTGCCGGCCGTGATGCTGGTGCCCGTGCCAAGCAAGGGCTTGAGCGCGGCCAGCTGTTCGCAGGTCGAGCCGGGGCGCGGTTGCTCGTCGGCATCGACGGTGACGGCCTGCTTGCCGGATGCCGTTTCGACCGCGGTGATTTCTTCGGCGAGCCAACCCTGCTGCCGCGCCTGTTCCGCGCGCTGCTGGCTGCGCCACGCGTAGGCATCCTGGTCGGCGCGATCGATACCATGTTCGCGCGCGAGGTTCTCCGCCGTCTGCGTCATGGAATCGACGCCGTAGCTTTCCCGCATGCGTGGATTGACCAGACGCCAGCCCAGCGTGGTGTCTTCGAGTTGCTGGTCGCGGGCCAATGCGCCCTGGGCCTTGGCCATCACGTAGGGCGCGCGCGACATGCTTTCCACGCCACCGGCGATGACAAGCTCGGCCTCACCGCCGGCAATCGCCCTTGCAGCCTGGCCGATCGCTTCCAGTCCCGATGCACACAGGCGGTTCACCGTGACGGCGGGCACGCTTGCGGGCAGTCCGCTCAACAGCGAGGCCATGCGCGCGACGTTGCGGTTGTCCTCGCCCGATTGATTGGCGCAGCCCAGGATCACTTCGTCCACTGCCGCCCAATCCAGTCTGGCGTGACGCGCCATCAAGGCCGCGATGGGCAAGGCCGCCAGGTCGTCGGCACGCACGCTGGACAACGCGCCGCCATGCCGTCCAAACGGCGTGCGGGTCGCGTCGACCAGAAAAGCGCTATGCATAGGCCCTCGTCAAGGCCATATGCGGTTGCCAGTTGCCGCGCTGGATGGCGTATTCGACCGAGCGCTGGGCATCCTGCAAGGCGGGCAGGATCATTTTCACCGCACGCGCGGGCGTGTTGTCGCTATAGGGCATGCCCACGTTCAGCGCGGCCACCACGCGGCCGTCGGCAGCGTGAATTGGCACGGCGATCGAACACAGGCCCAGCTCCAGCTCGCGTGCCACGATCGAATAACCCTGTTCGCGTACGCGCTTTATCTCGGCCTTGAGCGCCGTCATGGTGTGCAAGGTATAGGGCGTGATCGCCTGGAACTTCTGCTCGCGCATCCAGACCGTCAGCTCGGCGTCTGGCAGGTCGGCCAGTACGACACGCCCCAGCGAGGTGGCGTAAGCCGGCAAGCGCGCGCCGACACCCAGCGCGACGCTCATCACGCGCCGCACCGGCACACGCAGCACATAGACGATGTCGCTGCCATCGAGCACGGCCAGCGAACAGGATTCGCCTACCCGCTCCGACAGCAAGGCCAGCGTTTCTTGCGCCAGCTCGGTCAGGTCCAGCGATGACAGGTAGCTGTAGCCCAGCTCCAGCACACGGGGCAACAAAAAGAAGCTGCGGCCACGACTGCCCACATAGCCCAGATGCTGCAGCGTCAACAGCAGGCGGCGCGCTACTGCGCGCGACAAACCGGCGCGTTCGGCCACCTGGGAAAGACTGGGACTGGCCATGTCGTGACTGAAGGCGCGCAGCACTTGCAGGCCGCGGGCCAGCGATTGCACGTAGTCAGCACTGTCCTCGAACGGTTCCGATGCCATAGGTCGCAAGTGTCCATTGACAGGTCGAGCGTAGAAGGATTCCAATGAGTTCGCAATACGAATTTACGTTCGGTAATCGAACAAGCGATATCCGGGGGGAGAGGCTTGGCAAGCGAACACGACAGCGTCCTGCACAGCTGGTGCGTGCAGTCACAATGGCAGGCGCCGACCGTGGTTGGCGGCAGCGGCGCGCACCTGGTGCTGGCCGACGGCCGCCGCATTCTCGACATGAGCAGCCTGGCCGAGTGCAGCAACCTGGGCCATCAACATCCCGCCGTCGTCGAGGCGATCCGTCGACAAGCCGAGCAGCTGTGCTTCGTCACTTCGGCCTGGGGCGCGCAGCCGCGTGCAGAACTGGCTGAGGCGATCGTGGAAAAGGCCGGCTTCGAAGGCGGCCGCGTGTTCTTCACCCTGGCCGGCGCGGACGCCAACGAGAACGCGGTGAAATTCGCGCGCCAGGCAAGCGGCAAATCGTACGGCGTGATCGTGACGCGCGATCGCTCCTATCACGGCGCCAGCTATGCCTGCATGGCGTTGTCCGGCGATGCACGCACGCGGGCCCAGGTTGATCCCGCCTCCTTCGGTGTGCTGCATGTGCCGCCGCCATATGCCTATCACGGCGCATTCGGCAGCTACGATGCGCCGACCTGCGGTGAGCTGGCCGTGCAAGCTGTGGCGGCAGCCATCGACGATCTCGATGCAACGAATGTAGCCGCCGTGATGATGGAGCCCAACGCGGGCACCAATGGCATCGTCGCTCCCGACAATTACTGGCCCGGCTTACGCGCGGCGACCCAGGCGCGCCAGGTGGCCTTGATCGCCGATGAAGTCATGAGCGGCTTTGGCCGCTGCGGCGAATGGTTTGCCTGGCAGCGCTACGGCGATGAGGGCAAGCCGGACCTGATGACCCTGGCCAAGGGCCTGACCGGCGCGCACTTGCCGCTGGGCGCCGTGGTGCTGTCGGCAGAAATGGCAGCGCGCCTCGAACATCAGATGCTCTATACCGGGCTGACCTATTGCGGTCACCCGCTGTCGTGCGCGGCAGGCCTTGCGGCCTTGCGCGCCTACGAGCAGGAGAACCTGATCGAACGCTCGCGCACGCTGGGCCTGCGCATGTTCAACGAGCTGCAGGCCATGCAATCGCGCCACGCCGTCATCGGCGATGTGCGTGGCGGCCACGGCCTGTTCGCGGTGATCGAGCTGGTGGCTGACCGGGCGACCCGCGAACCGTTGTCGCCCTGGCCGAAAACACCGGATGCACTCCATGCGCTGGTCGATGCAGCGATGAGCGAGGGCGCGTCGTTCGCCTGCCGCGGCAACCTGATCCTGCTGGCGCCGCCCCTGGTGATCGCCGAGCAGGACCTGGCTGATGCACTGGCCCTGCTCGATCGGCTGCTGACGCGCTTTTTTCCTTCGGCACTCTAGAGGAAACACCCATGAGCTTCCGCCTCACCTACGCGACCATGTACAACCCGCCGGAGGCGATGCACGAGCGCTTCGAGGCAGCCATGACACGCGTCGAGGCGAAGGCCGGTGCGCGCCACCCACTGTTCATCGACGGCGCCGACTGCGACGCCGCCCACTATGTGGAACGCCACGCGCCGTTCGATCACACGCTGCGACTGGGCTCCTTCGCCCTGGCCGACGCCTCCGATGCTCATGCCGCCATGTCTGCAGCACGCGCTGCGTACCCGGCGTGGCGCGCCACGCCCGTGGCCGAGCGCGCGAGGCTGATCCGCCGCGTGGGCGAGATCATGGAGGAGCGCGTCTATGACATCGCGGCCGCACTTACCCTCGAAGTGGGCAAGAACCGCATGGAGGCGCTGGGCGAGGCGCAGGAAACGGTCGACTTCTTCCGTCACTACGCCGACGATTTCGAAAGCCATGCCGGTTACACGAATGTGCTGCCCGATGATCCGATGGATGGCGTGGCGTCGCACAACGCCAGTGTGATGCGGCCGTACGGCGTATGGGTGGTGATTGCGCCGTTCAATTTTCCGCTCGCCCTGGCAGGTGGCCCCGCGGCCGCTGCACTGGTGACCGGCAACACGGTGGTGCTCAAGGGCGCCAGTGATACGCCATGGGCCGGACGCCTGCTGGCCGACTGCATTCGCGACGCGGGGCTGCCGCCCGGTGTCTTCAACTATCTCTCCGGTGCAGGGCGCGAAGTGGGCGAGGCGCTGGTGCGCCATCCGCATACGGCGGGCATCACCTTCACCGGTTCGGTACCCGTGGGCCGGCAGCTGATGCAGCAGATGACGGGCGGCGACTATCCGCGCCCTTGCATCGCCGAGATGGGCGGCAAGAACCCGTGCATCGTTACCGAGCATGCCGACCTGGATCGTGCCGCTTCCGGCATCGTGCGCTCGGCCTTTGGCATGGGCGGCCAGAAGTGTTCGGCGTTGTCGCGGCTGTACGTTCATGAGCAAGTTGCCGATGCCCTGATCGAACGCATGCGGGCGCAGATTGACGCAATCCGCGTCGGCGATCCGCGCCGGCGCGAGCACTGGCTGGGACCGGTCGTCAATGCGGCGGCCTATGCGAACTACCGCCAATACGCCGACGCGCTGCGCAGCGGTGGCGCCCGCCTGATCAGTGGCGGCGCGCAGCTGGGCGAAGGTCATGCCGCCGAGCCGGCGCTGGCCCAGGGTTACTACGTCGAACCCCTGCTCGCCGAGGCGCCGCTGTCCCATCCGCTGTGGCAGCAGGAGATGTTCGTACCCATCCTGATGCTGCACCGTTATCAGGACCGCGAGGAGGCCATGCGCCTGGCCAACGACTCGCCCATGGGCCTTACCGCAGGCTTCTTCGGCAGCGAGGATGAAGTGCCATGGTTCCACGACCACATCGAAGCGGGCGTGACGTATGCCAATCGCCCGCAGGGCGCCACCACCGGCGCGTGGCCGGGCTACCAACCGTTTGGCGGGTGGAAGGGCTCGGGTTCCACCGGCAAGGCGATCGCCTCGTTCTATTACCTCGCGCAATACCTGCGCGAGCAATCGCGCACGGTGGTGGAGTAAGACCATGCATCTCTCGCTTGCCGATGCGATCGAGAACTGTGTCGCCGACGGCGCCAGCATCGCGCTCGAAGGCTTTACTCATCTGATCCCGTTTGCGGCGGGCCACGAGATCATCCGCCAGCGCCGGCGCGATCTGCACCTGATCCGCATGACGCCCGACCTGGTCTACGACCAGATGATCGGCATGGGCTGCGCGCGCAAGCTCACCTTTTCCTGGGGAGGCAATCCGGGCGTGGGTTCGCTGCATCGCCTGCGCGACGCCGTGGAACACCAGTGGCCCAATGCGCTTGAACTGGACGAACACAGCCATGCGGGCATGGCCACGGCGTTCTGCGCCGGCGCCTCGCGGCTGCCGTTCGGCGTGCTGCGCGGCTATGTCGGCACCGACCTGCCCGCGCGCAATCCGAATATCCGCCACGTCACCTGTCCGTTCACCGGCGAGTCGCTGGCCGCCGTTCCCGCCATCAATCCCGACGTGACCATCCTGCACGCGCAGCGCGCGGACCGCGAAGGCAATGTCGCCATCGAAGGCATCGTCGGCGCCGCGCGAGAAGCTGCGCTGGCAGCGCAGACGCTGATCGTCACCGTCGAGGAAATCGTCGAGGAACTGCCGCCGGCGATGAATGCGATCGTGCTTCCGCACTGGATCGTCAGCGCGGTGGTGCACTGCCCCGGTGGCGCGTATCCGTCGTATGCGCAAGGCCACTACACGCGAGACAACGCGTTCTATCAGCGCTGGGACGCGATTGCGCGTGAACGCGACAGTTTCAGGTCCTGGATGAACGTCAACGTGATCGGCGCCCATGATCATCGGTCGTTCCTCGCCGGTTTGCAGCAGGCGGCATCATGAGTGATTGCACCCGCGACGAGTGGATGACCATCGCCGCATCGCGCCTGCTGACCAACCACGCCGTTTGTTTCGTTGGCATCGGACTGCCCAGCGCAGCCTGCAACCTGGCGCGACTGACGCATGCACCCGGGATCGTGCTGATCTACGAGTCGGGCACCATCGGCACCCGGCCCGATGTGCTGCCCCTGTCGATCGGTGACGGCGAATTGGCCGAAACCGCCGCTTGCGTGATCTCGCTCCCCGAAGTCTTCAGCTACTACCTGCAGGCGGGACGCGTCGACGTAGGGTTTCTTGGCGCCGCGCAGATCGATCGCCACGGCAACCTCAACAGCACCGTGATCGGCCCGTATGACGCACCGACAACGCGCCTGCCCGGCGCCGGCGGCGCGCCTGAAATCGCGCTGCACGCCAAGCAGGTGTTCGTGATGGCAAAGGCCTCCACGCGCAGCTTCGTCGAGCAGCTCGACTTTCGCACCAGCGCCGGCTATCTCGACGGCCATGGCGCGCGGGCACGCGCAGGAGCGATGGGCGGCGGCCCGCGTGCAGTGATTACCGACATCGGCATGCTCGCGCCGCACCCCGAGTCCGAAGAACTGCAGCTGGTGGCGCTGTACGCCGGCACGAGCGTCGACGAAGCGCGCGCCGCGATCGGCTGGCCGCTGCGGATCGCCGAACAGCTGGACACGATTGCCGCTCCCAGCGCACACGAACTCAACACCTTGCGCGCACTCAACGCACGCACCCTCGAGGCGCACGCGCGCCCTGTCCATATTCCGCTGCCCGCTGAAGGATTGCCGTGACCATGACCGTGCCCAATCCGGCCCACATCAAGACTGCCCTGCCCGGCCCCAAGGCCACCGCGATGATCGCCCGCGATGCCGAGGTGATCTCGCCCTCGTATCCGCGCGATTACCCGTTCGCGATGTCGCACGGCCGCGGCACCGAAGTGTGGGACGTCGACGGCAACCGCTTCCTCGATTTCGCCGCAGGCATTGCGGTGTGCGCCACCGGTCACGCCCATCCGCGCGTGGTCGATGCAGTGAAGAAGGCCGCGGATCAGTTCCTGCACATTTCCAGCGACTACTGGCATGCGCAGATGCTCGGCCTGGGCGAGCGCCTTGCACGCGTGGCGCCGATGCAGACACTGGCTGGCGAAGCGGCGATGAGCTTCCTCTGCCAGTCCGGTACCGAAGCGGTGGAAGGCGCGCTGAAACTGGCGCGCTACGTGACCCGCCGGCCGCGCTATATCGGGTTCCTTGGCGGTTTCCATGGCCGCACCATGGGCTCGCTCTCGTTCACCTCGAGCAAGTACACGCAGCAGCTGGGCTTTGCGCCGACGATGCCGGGCGTGACCCATGTGCCGTATCCCAATCCCTATCGCCCGCTGTTTGCCGGCGCCGATCAGGGCAAGGCTGTGCTCGACTACATCCGCATGCTGTTCGAGCGCAGCGTGCCGGCTTCCGAAGTCGCCGCGTTCCTGGTCGAGCCGATCCAGGGCGAAGGCGGCTATATCGTGCCGCCCGAGGGCTTCCTGGCCGGCCTGCGCGAGCTCTGCGACGAGCACGGCATCCTGCTGATCTTCGACGAAGTGCAATCGGGCGTGGGCCGCACAGGCAAGATGTTTGCCTGCGAGCACACCGGCGTGGTGCCGGACATCATGACGCTGGCCAAGGGCCTGGGCTCGGGCCTGCCGATCGGCGCGGTGGTCGCGAAGAAATCGCTCATGTCGCAGTGGAAGCGCGGCGCGCACGGCAACACCTATGGCGGCAATCCGCTCGCCTGCGCCGCAGCCAATGCCACGCTCGACCTGGTCTCCGAAGGCCTGGCCGACAACGCGGCGGCGACCGGCGCGCATTTCATGGCACGCCTGCATGAGCTGGCGCGCGACTATCCCTGCATCGGCGAACTGCGCGGCAAGGGCTTGATGATCGGCATGGAACTGGTGGAAGCCGATGCCGAGCGCACGCCGGCCCGCGCCTTGTGCGACGCCGTGGTCACCCGCGCTTTCCACAACGGATTGCTGCTGCTCTCCTGCGGCACCAGCACGGTGCGTTTCATGCCGCCGCTGAGCGTGAGCACCAGCGAGATCGATGAGGCCATGGTCTTGCTGCGCGCCAGTCTCGATCAGGCACTGGCGGGACACTGACCGGATGCGTCGCCCGGCCATCGCGTTCGCCCTGTTCGCCTGCGCTGGTTCGGCGCAGGCGGCGCGCGAGAGCGTGCTCAAGCAGGTCGACCTGCCGCACAACTACTACTGGCGCGAGCTGTACCTGCCGCAGCTCACCACGGGGCCGGACTTCGCCAGCTTCATGCCTGACGGAGACGCGCTGATCTACAGCATGGGCGGCTCGCTTTGGCGGCAGCGCATCGACGGCGATGCGGCGACCGAGCTGACCCACGCCCCGCGCGCCTACGACAATCAACCGGACGTCGCTCGCGATGGCCGCAGCGTGGTGTTCGCCCGCTACGACGGCAACGCCATCGAACTGTGGCGGCTCGACCTGACGACGGGACGCGAGCAGGCGTTGACCTCAGGCGGCGCGGTGAATGTCGAGCCGCGCCTGTCGCCGGACGGCCGCCAAATCGCCTGGGTGTCGACGCAGGGAACCGGGCATTTCAACCTGTTCATGGCCGACATCGATGCGAACGGCCTGCACCATGCGCGCGCCCTGCCGGGTGAGCGCAAGACGGCGCTGGACCGTTACTACTACTCGGCCTTCGACCACGCCATCAATCCCTCCTGGTCGCCGGACGGCAAGACGATTTACTACGTCAGCAATCCGGAGATCGCCTGGGGCACGGGCGATGTGTGGTCGGTGCCGGTGGCCGATCCAGGCAAACGCAGCAAGCTGCTCAGCGAAGAGACCAGCTGGAACGCGCGGCCCGAGCTCAATCCCGACGGCAAGCGCCTGCTCTACACCAGCTACCACGGTCGGCAGTGGCAGCAGCTGTGGCTGACCACAAGCACCGGCGCTGCGCCGCTCCCGCTGACCTTCGGTGATTTCGACCGCCGCAATGYGCGCTGGTCACCCGACGGCAAGCGCATCGTTTACGTTGACAACCAAACCGGCAACACCGCCCTGCGCGTCGTCACAGTACTCGGCGGCGCCACGACCACGGTGACGCCAGCCCATCGTCAATACAAGACGCCACGCATTCGCCTGGTGCTCGACATCGTCGACGAGCACGGCGAGCGCACACCCGCGCGCGTCGCCGTGCTCGGCCAGGACGGCCGGGCCTACGCACCGGACGATGCCTGGATGCATGCCGACGACGGCTTCGACCGAACCCTGCAATCGGCCGAAACCCATTACTTCCACTGCGCGCCGCCGTRTGCGCTGGACGTGCCTGTCGGCGCCGTGAAGATCTGGGTGCAGCACGGTTTTGCCTATGCGCCCTGGCGCAAGACGATAAAGGTTTCGGCAGGCCCCGATCTGTCCGTGCGCGCCACGCTCGTTCCGCAAGCGTTGCCCGCGGCGTTCGGCAACTGGATCAGCGCCGACCTGCATATCCATATGAATTACGGCGGCCACTATCGCAATACGCCAGCGAACCTTGCGCGCCAGGCGCGTGCCGAAGATCTCGATATCGCCTATGACCTGGTGGTCAACAAGGAAGAGCGCATTCCCGATATCGCCTACTTCCGCACCGATGCCGATCCGGCCAGCCTGCCGCACAGCCTGGTACTGCACGGCCAGGAATATCACACCAGCTTCTGGGGCCACCTGGGCCTGCTCAACCTCGGCGACCACTACATCACGCCGGATTTTTCCGCCTATCGGCATACGGCGATGGCAAGCCCGTATCCGCACAACGGCGTGATTGCCGACCTGGCGCATGCGCAGGGCGGCCTGGTCGGTTACGTGCATCCATTCGACACCTTGCCCGATCCAGCGCATGACGCTGTGTTGAGCAACGAACTGCCGGCAGACGTGATCAACGGCAAGGTGGATTACATGGAAGTGATCGGCTTCTCCGACCACAAGGCGACCGCCCAGGTCTGGTATCGCCTGCTCAATCTTGGCTTCCACCTGCCTACCGGCTCGGGCACCGATGCGATGGCCAACTATGCCTCGCTGCGCGGGCCGGTGGGTCTCAATCGCGTGTTTCTCAACACCGCCGGCAAACGCGATGCAGCGTCCGCCATGGCGGCCTTGAGGGCCGGTCACGGGTTCGCCAGCAATGGGCCGCTGCTCGGCCTGCTGCTGGACGACGCCAGGCCCGGTGACGCGGTTGCACCAGGCAAACATCACTATCGCGTCGCCCTGCGCTCGCCGGTGGCGGTGGAACACCTGGAGCTGGTGCATAACGGCAAAGTGGTGAAAAGCTTCGCGCTCGGCGGCGACCATCATGCGTTCGACGCAGAAGGCGAGATCGAGCTGGACGGCGGCTGGCTGCTGCTGCGCGCCTGGAACGAAGGCGGCGATCCGCAGGTGCTGGATATCTACCCCTACGCCACTACCAATCCAGTCTGGCTTGGCGATCACGTGCGTGCGCCAAGTGCACCCGGTGACGCCGCATGGTTTGCCCATTGGCTGACGCGAACCATCGAAGCGGCGTCCGCTCGCGACGACTACAACACCGCTGAAGAAAAGCGGGCAACGCTCGACTACCTCAACCAGGCACGCGAAGCGTATCGCGCCATGGCCGGCAACCCCGCGACCACCGAATCCACACGAGGCACCCGATGAAGCGAACTCTGTGCCTGCCGTTGGTCGTGTGGGCGTTGCTGTGCTGCCCCGGCGCGGCCCAAGCCGACGACACGCGATTCAACGCTGCCGACATCAATCGCATCGCCGATGTCAGTGAGCCGGCCTTGTCGCGCGACGGCGAGTCGATCGTCTACACCGTGAGCACGGCCAACTTGGAACGCGATGAACCGCAATCGGACCTGTGGCGCGTGCGCTATGACGGCACCGGTCGCGTGCAACTCACGCACACGCCGGACAGCAGCGAGAGTCGTCCGCAGTGGTCCGCCGATGGAAAGTTGATCGCCTTCCTTGCCGACCGCAAGCTCGATGGCGAAGCCAGCGACGACGACACCAAGACCCAGGTCTGGGTGATGCCGGCCGATGGTGGCGAAGCGCATCGGGTCACCAACCTGCCGAGCGGCGTCGAGGACTTCGTGCTTTCGCCCGATGGCAAACAACTCGCGGCCATCGCCTTCGATCCCGAATATCCGCCGGGCAGCAAGAAACCCAGGCACCCGCTGCCCATTGCCACCGACCGCTTCCAGTTCAAGGACGATGACACCGGCTGGCTGGGCAACCGCCACAAGCATCTCTACCTGGTGGATCTCGCCAGCGGGACCGCCACCGCGCTCACCTCCGGAAAACATGACGAACAGCTGCCCGCCTGGTCGCCCGACGGCAAACTGATCGCTTATGTCACCAGGCGCGGCGCCGATCCCGATCGCCACCTCAACTACGACATCTATGTGATCGCTCCGCGTGCCGGCGCCAAAGAAAGACAGCTCACCACGTTTTCCGGCGCCGATCTCGACCCTTACTGGGAAACGCGCCCGACGTGGAGTCCCGACAGCACGCGTATCGCCTATCTGCAAAGCGGCGAAGACAAGTGGATCTATTACGCCCCCTGGCAGTTGGCGATTATTGATGTCGCCACCGGCAAGGCCACGCTGCCGGCTCCGATCGATCGCTGCTTTACCAAGCCGCGCTGGTCGCCCGACGGACGCAGCGTCTATGTCTTGATTGAGCAGGCGCAGGTCACCCACTTGTCCCGCGTCGATCTGTCGAGTGGAAAAATCGCCGAACTGACCCACGGGGATCGTTTCGATACCGACCTGGACGTATCGGACAACGGCCGCGTAGTCGTCTTGGGCGGCGATAGCCTGCACCCCCCGCAACTGTCGGCAGTCGAGCAGGACCACTTGCGCCTGCTGGACGATCACAACGCGTGGCTGGATGGCAAACACCTGGCAACCACCGAAACGCTGCACCTGCAAAGCGCTGATGGCACTCCTCTGGATGCGCTGCTGACCAAACCCCTGGGGTATGTGCCGGGTCGACGCTATCCGACCATCGTGCGCGTCCATGGCGGCCCGGTGTACCAGTTCAGTCACGAGTTCATGCCCGACTGGCAGGTTTACGCGGCACATGGCTACGCGGTGCTCGCCGTGAATCCGCGCGGCAGCTCGGGCCGCGGCTTTGAATTCGCCAAGGCGATCTACGCCGACTGGGGCAACAAGGACACCCAGGATGTGCTGGCCGGCGTCGATCGCGCCGTAGCGCTGGGGGTTGCCGATCCCGCCCGCCTGGGTATCGGCGGCTGGAGTTACGGCGCGATTCTCACCGACGAAGTCATCACCCGCGATACGCGCTTCAAGGCCGCCATCGCCGGCGCAGGCTCGGGCAACATGTATGGCATGTATGGCGACGATGAGTACGCACGCGAGTACGAACTCGAGCTCGGCACGCCCTGGRCCAATCGCGACGCCTACGACCGTGCGAGCTACCCGTTCCTCCACGCGGACCGGATCAAGACGCCAACGATGTTCCAGTGCGGCGAGCGCGACTTCAACGTGCCCTGTATCGGCGCCGAGCAGATGTACCAGGCGCTGCGCTCGCTAGGTGTTCCCACCGAACTGGTGATGTATCCCGGCCAGCATCATGGGCTGACCGTACCAAGTTACCTGCGCGACCGCCTGGAACGCAACCTGGCCTGGTACGACCGCTTCCTCAAGTCGGCGGGCGCGAATCCGTGATCAGTACAACGTCAATGCGACGGCTCGTATCGCCCGAAGCGCTTGAGCAGCTTGATCAGCTCCGCATGCGGGATGGCCTTGGCGTAGTGCCCGCCATCACCCTGCATGTCGCGCGCGGCGATCATCGCATTGACGATGCTCTCCTCCGCCGCCTGCGCCGTGGCCTCGAACAACGGGTCCACATGGTCGTTGCCGATGAAGCTCGCCTGCTGCAGCGGTGCATCGTGCAGCGCCTGGGCATTGGCGGTGGAGAAGGCCAAGAAGATGTCGCCCGAGCCATTGCCGGCATAGCTGCCCATGCGCGCCAACCCCATGCCGGCGCGCTTGGCGATGCGTTTGAGCTGCTGGGGCAGCAGCGGTGCATCGGTGGCTACCACGATGATGATCGAGCCGGTGTCCGCGGCGGCGGTATGGGCCCCGCTGCGCACGCGGTCGTCGCGAAGATACTTGCCCACCGGCGCGCCGGCGATGCGCAAGCTGTCGCGCAGTCCGTAATTGGCCTGTACCAGCACGCCAATGGTGTAGTCGCGCTCGCCGATATGCACGCGCCGCGAGGCGGTGCCGATACCGCATTTGAATTCGTGGCAGATCATGCCGGTGCCGCCACCGACATTACCTTCGGCCACGGGCCCGCTCTTGGCGTCACGCAGAGCCTGCGCTGCGTGCTCGGGACGGACGTGAAAGCCGTTGATGTCGTTGAGGTCGCCATCCCAGGTTTCGGCCACCACCGGCAGCGACCACCAGTAGCCCGATGCATCCGCGCCACCCGCACGCACGCGCTCGGCGATCACCGCATCGCGTACCACGCCGACGCTGTGGGTATTGGTCAGCATGACGGGGCCTTCCAGCTCGCCCGACTCCTCCAGCCAGGTCGTGCCGGTCATCTCGCCATTGCCGTTGAGCGCGAACGACGCGCCGAAGGTGGGGATGTCGAAGCTGTCGTGTCCGCGGGGAAGAATCGCCGTGACGCCCGTGCGCACCTTGTGCCCGTTGGGGAGATCCTCAATCAGGGTCACCTGACCTACCGTCACACCAGTCACGTCGGTTATCGCGTTGAGCGGACCGGGCGTGCCGTCGAAGGGAATACCAAGATCCCTGGCGCGGGGCTCGGCCGCCGAGGCCACGCCGCACAGGGCCCACAGAACAAACGCAAGACGACAGCGGGGCATGGACACTCCAGAGTTCGACCGTTTGTTGGATCAGTCTATCCCAGGAAACCCACCGCGCATGAACGCTGACACGAAGATCACCGATCTCACTCTCGCCCGCGCACTCGACCCGAAGTATTACTTCGGCGAGCCCATGCTTACGATGGAACAGCGTGCGGTATTCGCACGCAGCTGGCAGCTGGTAGCCCATCAGGAACAGCTGACCGGTCCGGGCGACCATGTGGTGGAACATATCGGCGGCGTACCTGTGCTGATCGTGCGCGGCCAGGACAAGGTGTTGCGCGCCTTCCCCAATGTCTGCCGCCACCGCGCCGGCCCGCTTGCGCTGTGCAATGGCAAGGGCGCGCGTTCGCTGCACTGCAAGTACCACGGTTGGACTTACACCCTCGAAGGCCAGCTGCGCAGCGCCCCGGAAATGCAGGACGCCTGTGACTTCAAGGTGGAAGATATCCGCCTGCCACCGCTGCGCGTGCACGAGTGGCAAGGGCTGGTGTTCGTAGCGTTGGACGAACACACGCCTGCCTTCGACGAGGTCTACGGCGGCATCGCCGAACGCATCGCCCCCATCGACTTGTCCGCGATGCGCTATCTGCGCCGCGACAGCTACGACCTCGATTGCAACTGGAAGGTGTATATCGACAACTTTCTGGAGGGCTACCACCTGCCCCATGTGCATCCGGGTCTGTCCAGAGTGCTGGACTATCGCGCCTACGACACCGAGTTGTTCCCGTGGCACTCGCTGCAATCCTCGCCCTTGCGCAACAGCGCGGAGATCTACGGCGATGGCCAGGCGTTCTACTACTTCGTTTATCCCAACGTGATGTTGAACATCATGCCTGGCCGCCTGCAGACCAACCGCATCCTGCCGCTGGGGCCGGGCCGCTGCCGCGTGGAGTTCGACTATTACTACGCGCAGGACGAGGCGGCGCAGAAACGCATCGCGGCCGACCAGACGTTCAGCGATGAAGTGCAGCAGGAAGACATCGATATCTGCGAGGCCGTGCAGAAGGGCCTCGCCTCCGGTTACTACCAACCTGGCCGCCTGTGCCCCAAGCGCGAAGGCGGCGTCTGGCATTTCCACAACCTGTTGCGCACGGCCTATGCCCACGGCGCTGGAGAACCTGCATGACGATGAAGTTGTCCGGCCTGTTGTGTGCCATCGCGATGGCGTGTGCCCTGCCCGTTGCTGATGCGCAAGGCGTACAACGCACCGTCGTACACGCCGGCCATCTGCTCGACGTGGACAGCGGCAAGCTGCTCAGTGACCAGGCTGTCACCATCGTTGAAGGTCGCGTCGTGTCCGTGCAACCGTGGGCGGCCAGCAGCGGCAATGGCGCCAAGGTATTGAACTGGACGGCCTATACCGTCGTGCCCGGCCTGATGGACATGCACACTCATCTGGCCGATGAGATGGAGACAGCCGACTACGGCGCCGCGCTCAAGAGCAACCCGGCGCGCGATGCCTTCATCGGCGCCAAGAATGCGCACGACACGCTGCGCGCCGGCTTCACCACGGTGCGCGACGTGGGCGTATTCCGCGGCTTTGCCGATATCGCATTGCGCGACGCCATCAACGCCGGCTATGTGCCGGGTCCGCGCATGTTCGTTGCCGGTGCGTACATCACCATCCCCGGCGGTGGCGGCGAAATCACCGGGCTGCCGCCGGGCACGGTGGTGCCGCCGGAATTCCGGGTCGGCGTCTCCAAGGGCGTGGAAGACGTGCGCAAACATGTCGACTTCCTGCTCGACCATGGCGTCGATCACATCAAGGTGATCGCCACCGGCGCCGTGCTCGCCGACAACACCGAGCCAGGCGTATCGGAATACACCGAAGAGGAGATCCACGTCGCCGTCGTGGAGGCGGCCAAGCGTGGCAAGTTCGTCGCCGCGCACGCGCATGGCGCCGAAGGCATCAAGCGGGCGACCCGCGCCGGCGTGCGCTCCATCGAACACGGCTCGCTGATCGACGACGAAGGCATCGCCCTGATGGTGCAGCACGGCACCTGGCTGGTGGCGGACATCTACAACGGCGACTACATCGACAGCGTGGGTCGCCGCGAGGGCTGGTCCGAGCAGACTTTGCGCAAAAACATCGAAACCACCGATGCCCAGCGCGAAGGTTTCCGCAAAGCAGTAAAAGCCGGTGTGCACATCGCTTTTGGCACCGATGCCGGCGTGTATCCGCACGGTGACAACGCCCGTCAATTCGCGTACATGGTGAAGTATGGAATGACGCCTCTGCAGGCGATCCGCTCGGCCACCATCGACGCGGCACGCCTGATGGGCAAGGAGAAGGAACTCGGCTCGATTGCGCCCGGCAAGGCGGCCGACCTGGTCGCCGTGGCATGCGACCCGCTGCAGGACGTCGAATGCCTGCGCAAGGTGCAAGGGGTGATCAAGGCTGGTGAGACGGTTTCCCTCGACTAACCCAACGAGTGCAGATGACGTGAGCGAAGGCAAAAAGATCGGCTTCTGGACCTGCACCGCCCTGGTGGTCGGCAACGTGATCGGCATGGGCATCTTCATCCTGCCCTCGTCGCTGGCTCCCTACGGTTTCAATGCGTTGATCGGCTGGCTGGTGACCCTGGTCGGCTGCCTGATCCTGGCCCGGGTATTCGCGCATCTGTCCAAAGCGCTGCCGGGAGCCGACGGACCGTACGAGTACATTCGCTGCACCCTCGGTGATCTCCCTGCCTTCATGGCCTTATGGGCATACTGGGTCTCGCTGTGGCTGACCAATGCGGCGCTTGCCACCGGCGTGGTCGGCTACATCACCGTGGTGATGCCGCAACTGGCGGTGATCCAGCCGGCGCTGTTCGCGCTGGGCCTGTTGTGGCTGTTTGTGATCGTCAATCTGTTCGGCGTGCGCTCGGGAGGCGCCGTGCAGATTGTCACCTCGGCACTGAAGCTGTTGCCCATGGTCGCCATCGCGCTGCTCGGTGGATGGGTCCTGCTCACCTCCCCTGCAAGCTATGTGGCGCACCCGCCGGCCACGCCGATCACCTTCAGCGGCATCCTGGCTGCCTCGACCATCGCCCTGTACGCGATGCTTGGCATCGAGTCGGCCAGCATTCCCGCCGGGCGCGTCAACAACCCGGGGCGCACGATTCCACGCGCCACCATGGCAGGCGCCATTCTTGTCGCGATGGTCTACATCGTCGTCTCGGCCGTGCCGCTGCTGTTGATCGATCAGACGGAGCTGGCCAACGCCAATGCGCCGTTCGCCTTGCTGATGGATCGCTTCTCCGCGGCCGGCTCCGGTCGATGGCTTGCCTTGTTCGTGGTGGTAAGCGGTCTGGGCGCACTCAATGGCTGGACGCTGCTGATGGGCGAACTCACCCGCACCATGGCCAATAACGGCGTGCTGCCGGCCGTATTCGCGCGACAGAATCGCCGCGGCGCACCCGCCATCGCGCTGGTCGTCACCGGCTTGCTCGCTTCGGTGATGACCTGGATGAGCTACAGCCAGTCRCTGGTGGCGGCGTTCACCTTCCTCACCCGCGTGGTCACGGCGGCGAACCTCCCCCTGTATCTGTGCTGCTCGCTCGCGCTGGCCGTTTTGTGGCGTCGCAACGCTGCCTTTGGCATGGGCCGCAAGGTATTGCTGGTGGCGATTGGCGGTGCGATCTATGCCGTGTTCGCCTTCGTGGGCAGCGGTCACGAGCCCTTCCTGCTTGCGATGGGCCTGATCGCGGCGGGCCTGCCCCTCTACGCCATCATGCGCCTGCGTCGCAAATCGCCGCACAGCGCAACCGCACCGGCCAAGGTATGAGTTCGATGAGAGATCCGCGCTACGACATCCTGTTCACGCCGGTAAAGATCGGCCCCGTCACGGCAAAGAACCGCTTTTTCCAGGTACCGCATTGCAACGGCATGGGCCACGCGATGCCGCTGGCGCATGCCGCCATGCGCGAGATCAAGGCCGAAGGCGGCTGGGCGGTGGTGTCGACCGAGGAATGTGAGATCCACCCCAGCAGCGATCTCACGCCTTACGTCGAAGCACGCCTATGGGACGACCGCGATATTCCTGCGCTCGCGCTGATGTGCGACAGAGTGCATGCCCATGGCGCGCTCGCAGCGCTCGAGCTTTCGCACAATGGTCCGACCGCATCCAATCTTTATTCACGCGAAGTGCTGCTCGGCCCATCGCACCAGGTATCGAAGTACGGCTATCCCTCGCAAGCCCGCGCGATGACCTTGCACGACATCCGCGAGTACCGCCGCTGGCATCGCGAGGCCGCCTTGCGCGGCAAGCGCGCCGGCATGGACATCATCTATGTCTACGCCGCGCACGACTTGTCGCTGCCCATGCACTTCCTGCAGCGCCGCCGCAACCAGCGCAGCGACGAATACGGCGGCTCGCTGGAGAACCGCGTGCGCCTGCTGCGCGAAGTGCTGCAGGACACCCGCGATGCCGTCGGGGACACCTGCGCCGTCGCGCTGCGTTTTGCCACCGAGGAATTGCTGGGCCCCGGCGGCGTCGAACTGGCCGAGGCGCAGGACATCGTCGGCATGCTGGCCGAGCTGCCCGACCTGTGGGACGTCAATCTCGCCGCCTGGTACAACGATTCGGTGCCTTCGCGTTTCGCTGCCGAAGGCGCGCAGGAACCGTTCATCGATTTCGTCAAGAAGACCACCACCAAACCGGTCGTCGGCGTCGGGAGGTTCACCTCGCCCGACACCATGGTGTCGCAGATCCGGCGCGGCGTGATCGACCTGATTGGCGCGGCTCGTCCATCGATCGCCGATCCTTACCTGCCCAAGAAGATCGAAGAAGGTCGCGTCGACGATATCCGCGAGTGCATCGGCTGCAATATCTGCGTCTCAGGCGACATGACCATCTCGCCGATCCGCTGCACGCAGAACCCGAGCATGGGCGAGGAATGGCGCAAGGGCTGGCATCCCGAGCGCATCCGACCCGCGCCCCAACCCACCCGGGTATTGGTGGTCGGCGGCGGGCCGGCAGGACTGGAGGCGGCACGCGCACTCGGCCAGCGCGGCCACGACGTGAGCCTGGCCGAATCGCGCAAGGAACTGGGCGGCCGTGTCACGCGCGAAGCCCGCCTGCCCGGACTCGCCGAGTGGGCGCGCGTGCGCGACTGGCGCATGGGGCAGATCGGCAAGCTCAACAACGTGAGCGTCTATCTCGATTCGCCGCTCACCGCGCAGGACGTGATCGATTTCGGCGCCGAACACGTGGTGCTGGCCACCGGCTGTCACTGGCGACGCGATGGCTTTGGCCGCAGCAATGGACTGGGCATTCCCAGCTTGTTGGACAACGCGCGCGTGTTCACGCTCGATGACCTGATGGATGGCCGCCTGCCCGAAGGCCGCGTCGCGATCTTCGACGATGACGGCTTCTACTACGCCAGCGTAGCCGCCGAACTGCTGCGCGCTCGCGGTTGCGAGGTCGCCTACGTGACGCCGGAAGACAGCATCGCCCCATGGAGCGTCAACACGCTCGACTACCGCCATATCCGCAAGCGCATGGCCAAGCTCGGCATCGAGGCCGTGGTGTCGCACAACATCGCCGGCTTCGACGGCTCAACGCTGACGCTGGAAAACAGCTGGGACGATCAGCGCACCGAGCGCCCCTGCGATGCCGTGGTCACCATCACCTCGCGCCTGCCCGACGACGCACTCTACCAGCAGCTCTTGCAACGCCAGGGTCACTGGGGCGGCGCCGGCATCCGCTCGGTACGCTGCATCGGCGACGCCGAGGCGCCCGGCCTGATCGCCCATGCGATCTACGCCGGCCACCGCTACGCGCGTGAACTGCAGGAGCCGGTGACCGGCGAAGTGGCGTTCAGGCGCCACTTCCACACGGCCGATCCCGATGACCTGCGACGCGAAGCCCAGGCTTGAGGCTACGAACTCTGTGCGCCTGACAGGCCCAGCTCGGCGGCAATCACATCGGTGTACTTCAAACCTGCACCGGTGTTGAAGATCACCACGCGGTCGGACGCCTTCAGATCGCCCGAGGCGATCAACTGATCGTAGGCAGCGGTGGCCGCTGCGCCCTCCGGTGACAGGAAGATGCCTTCGTTGGCCGCCCAGTCGCGCAACGACGCAAAGGTGTCTTCATCGGATACCGCCACAGCCTTGCCGCCCGAAGCGCGCAAAATATCCAGGATGATGTAGTCGCCATACGCCTTGGGCACGCGCAGGCCCGAGGCTGCCGTCTTCGGATCCGCCCACATCTGGCTGACCGCAGCACCTTCGTCAAAGGCCTTCACCACCGGCGCACATCCTGACGACTGAATGGCGAACATGCGTGGCCGCTTGCCCGGCTTCACCCAACCCAGTTGCTCGAGCTCGTCGAATGCCTTCCACATGCCGATCAGGCCGACGCCGCCACCGGTGGGATAGAACACCGCATCGGGGTATTCCCAACCGAGCTGCTCGACCAGTTCGTAGCCCATGGTCTTCTTGCCTTCCACGCGGAACGGCTCCTTGAGCGTGGAAATATCGAACCAGCCCTCGCTCACCTTGCGCTCGCCGACGATGCGCGCGCAGTCGGAAATCACGCCGTCGACCAGGGTCACCTTGGCGCCATAGGCGGTCGCTTCCACCAGGTTGGCGAGCGGCACATCGCGCGGCATGAAGATATGCGCTTCGATATCCGACGCGGCGGCATAGGCAGCCAGCGCACCAGCCGCGTTGCCGGCCGATGGAATGGCCAGTTTGCGCAGACCATAGTGGCGCGCCATGGTCACAGCCAGCGACAACCCGCGCGCCTTGAATGACCCAGTTGGATTGGCGCCCTCCTCCTTGAGGAAAAGTGCATCGTGACGCTTGCTGCGCAGCATCGGCGTCCAGCCCTCACCCAAGGTCACGGGCGCCACCTCGGGCAGCACGGCGCGGTAACGCCACATGCCTCGCCATGGCGTCCTCGCATCGCCGCCGTTCACCACATCGGCTGGCGAGCTACCGAGCAGTGGCGTGAGGTCGTATCGCACGTAGAGCGCGCCCGCAGGTTGTTCGGGACATTGCGTGCACAGCGTCTGCGGCACATCGGCCGGCAGTCGCGCATGGCAGCGGGAGCATTCGAGATAGGCAATGGCAGGCATAAGACCTCGCTAGGGATGGGCGATGTTCAGAGCAACGGTGTGGAGAAGGATCTTCATGGGCGATCGCTATCGGCGGGCGCATCAAGCTGCCCTTCCCACGACGCCACCACGCTGGCCGCCACGGAGTTGCCCACGATGTTCGTCGCCGAGCGCCCCATGTCCAGCACGTGATCGACCGCCAGCACCAGCGCGACGCCGGCGTCGGGCAGGTGAAAGTAGTGCAGCGTCAGGGCAATCACCGCAATGGCGGCGCGCGGCACGCCGGCCAGTCCCTTGGTGGTGAGCATAAGCAGCCCGAACAGCGTGATCTGCTGCCCCACACTGAGTTCGACGCCATAAGCCTGTGCGATAAACAGGATGGCGAACGTGCAATACATCATCGCGCCATCGAGATTGAACGAGTATCCCAGCGGTAGCACGAAACTGGCGATGCGGCGCGGTATGCCGAACGCCACCAATTGCTCGAGCAGGCGCGGATACGCCGCTTCCGACGAGGACGTGGCAAACGCCAGCAGCACCGTCTGCCGGATGCTGGTCAGCAGACGCAGGCTGCGCGATCCGATGATCAGGCTTAACGCGGCCAGCAGCAGTACCCACAGAATAAGCAGCGACAGGTAGAAGCCCGCCACGAAGCGCGCATACGTGCCCATGATGGCGATGCCGTGCAGGCAGATCGAACTGGCCAGCGCCGCGAAGATCGCCAGTGGCGCGACCTTCATCACATAGTCCGTGATCTTGAACATCACGGCGGCCAAAGAATCGACCAGCTCGACAAAGCCCTGCGCCTTGTCCTTCAGCGATGCCGCCGCCAGGCCGATCAGGAGCGAGAACACCACGATCTGCAGGATCTCGTTGTCCGCCATGGCTTCGACGAAGGAGCGAGGGATCAGGTGATTGATGAAGTCCCCTAGCGAAAAACTCGTGGCCACGCCGGCACTGCCGCTTGCCGCCGGCCATTGCGCAAAAGCGGGCATGGCATGCAACGCGGCACCCGGCTGCAGCCAGTGCGCCATCAGAAGGCCCACGGTGAGCGACACACAGGAGGCCGCGACGAACCAGGCCAGTGTCTTGATGCCGATACGCCCGATCTCCGCCGCACCACCCATGCGCGCGACGGCGGATACCAGCGAGGCAAACACCAGAGGTGCGACGATCATCTTGATCAGCCGCAGAAAGATATCCGTGATGACAGAAAGGTCAGCAGCGATGGCGGTCGCCCGATCCGTCGTCAACGTGCGATTGCAAAGCCAGCCCACAAGCACGCCGAGCAGCGTGGCCACCACGAGGGACAGCGTGAATCCGTGCCGTCCTCGCGCCCGGGAGCTGCTTTGCTTATCGCCGGTCAATGCTGCCCATCCTCACGTCGCGCGACATCCGCTCAGGATGCACGGCGGGCTTCACGCGGCGCTGCCAACGCAAGCAGCAGCAACACGATGGCGAGCACCACATAGGCGCCCGTGAACTGCCAGACCAGCTGGCGTGACGCCTCATCGAGTGTCCAGGGCACATAGATCCCGCCAGTCAGCTCCACCGAATGAATGATGCCAAACAGGCTCAAGGCCGCGCCGGACAGCAGGATGCAGGCCGCGCGACGCGTTCGGCCATCGATCAGGGCCACCAGGAAACTCGCCCAGATCATCGAGGTGATGATGAAACCGTTGCCCAGCACGGTGATCACCGCCAGCTCGGAGATGCCGTGGCTATGCTCGGCGAACAGCGCGGCGTAGTGGTCGCTCGGCACATAGGTGGGATCACTCAGCTTGATCGTCACCATGCGCGCAATGGCCGGGAAAAAGCTGAACACGACGGCCGCGGCATAGCGAACCGGCGTTGCTTCGAAAGCCTGCACGGTGATGCCGATCGCCACGAACACCAGGATCGGCGCCAGCACCGACAACGGCAGCAGTTCGACCAGGTTGGACAGGTAACCGAACACGCCGCCGAGACCGATCACCAGGCCCGTCAGCAGCGTGTAGCCGCTGCGTGCGCCCATCGCCTTGTACGACGGCTGGCCGATATAAGGCGTGGTCTGCGCGACACCGCCGCAGAAGCCTGCCACCAGCGTTGCCAAGGCTTCCACCAGCAGAATATCGCGCGTGCGGTAATCGTCGCCGGCGACGCGCGCACTTTCCGTGACATTGATGCCGCCCACCACCATCAGCAAGCCAAACGGCAGGATCAATGGCAGATAAGGTGTGGCCGCTGCAAGGCCTTTCATCCACTCAAGGGTCGGCAGCGGCAGCGCAAAACGCCACTGCCAGGCGACCGGCGCGTGATAGCCGCTACCCAGCCAGCCCAAGGGGCCCAGGCCGTAATACAGCAGTGCGGCAATCACGAAGGCTACCAGCACACCCGGCAAGCCCAATGGCATGCGTGCACGCGCCACCAGCGCGTACAACACCACCCCCAGGCCGGCGAAGCCCACCACCGGCACCTTGAGTATCTCGACCAGCGGAAGAAAGCCCATCAGCACCAGCGCAATGCCCGCGATGGAACCAAGCAGGCCCGCGCGCGGCACATGCCGCTGCACCATCCCGCCGAAAAAGGACAGCACGAACTTCAGCACGCCCATGATTACCAGCGAGGCCATGCCCAGCTGCCAGGTGGCGATCGCCGCCGCGTGCTCATCGAGTCCACTCTGTTTGAATTGCAGGAACGCCGGACCGAGCACCAGCAAAGCCATGCCGATGCTGGTGGGCGCGTCCAGGCCCAGCGGCATGGCGGTGACGTCGTCGCGGCCCTCGCGCTTCGCCAGCCGGCGCGCCATCGCCGTATAGGCCAGGTTGCCCAGCAGCACGCCGAAGGTCGTGCCGGGGAACATGCGCAGAAACACGATATCGGCGGGGAACCCGAAGATGCCGATCAAGGCGGTGGCAAGAAAGGCCATGATCGACAGGTTGTCGACCACCAGTCCAAGAAAACCATTGATGTCGCCGGGTGACAGCCAATGTTGCGAACGCATGCTGCTCATCTCAGAACGACACCTCGGCAGGCTGCGTCACCCGCAGCACGGACTGGTCACCCGTCAGCTGCTTCCAGGCAGCGCGTATGGCCTCCACCTTAGCTCGATTCTCCGGCGTATCGGGATAGTCGATCACCAGCATCTTGGAACGCAGGCGCTCCGGTGCAGTCTGCCCCTTGCCCTGCCACTGGCCATACACGTCGACCACGCTCAAGCCATCGGGGAACCGTGGCGTGACCTGCGCGTCGAGAAATTCCCGCCAGCGCTGCTCGCTGATGCCATGGCTTTCATCGCCGACGATGCCCAGACCGAAATACAACTTCGTATCCACCCAGCCTTGCGTTTGCGCGGGATGTGCCGCGTCGCCGTGCRACGTGGCAGTCGCGGGAGCCACCGAGGCAACGCAACCAGAGAGCAATCCGGCTGCAAGCACCGCCCACGCCAAACGCAAATGAAACATGGCTATTTCCTCATACCAATTTGGACATCTATACGGATAGAGCGTCAAAGCTCGCTGGTCTTCGCGCAGTATTGACAACATGACTTGCGCAATGCAACAAATAACCACCGGCCGCCTTGCGAGGTCGAGCCCACTGCCAGCTGTACCTGGGGATCAGGTTTGTCGAACATGATCGATTACATGCTTGAGAGCCCGCACGCGCCGCATGGCCTCGCCATGCGGCGATGTTGCCTGGCGTAATCGCTCGTCCGCGCCTCCCCGGCGCCAGTACTTATCAATCCATCCTGTCCTGCGTTCGCCCTCACGGCTCACGCGACGGACGGTTGCACCCCGAAGGAATTGCCATGTCGAACCGCCACGCCGCGCTGCCGCGCGTCCGCTTGCTCACTGCACTCATCGCCGCAACGCTGGCCGCGCCTTTGGCCCAGGCACAATCACAGTCCACCGATGAGCAGCCCAAGACGCTGGGCCAGGTCGTGGTGACGGGCGTACGCGCCAGCAATCGCACGTCGCTGGATTCGCCCGTGCCGGTGGATGTATTGAGCGAGCAGGACTTGCGAAACGCCGGTGCAGTCAACGGCGAACTGGGCGCGGCGCTGGCCGTGCTGCTGCCTTCGTTCAATTTTCCGCGCCAGTCCAACTCGGGCGGATCGGACCATGTGCGTGCGGCCCAGCTGCGCGGACTATCGCCTGACGAAGTGCTCGTCCTGGTGAACGGCAAGCGCTTTCACACCTCGGCCCTGGTCAACACCGATACCAAGATCGGCAATGGCACGACGCCGGTCGACTTCAATGCCATCCCCATCAGCGCCATCAAACGTGTCGAGGTGCTGCGCGATGGCGCCGGTGCGCAATATGGCTCCGACGCGATTGCCGGCGTCATCAACATCATCCTCAAGGATGCGCCCAGCGGCGGCGAAGTCACGGCCGATTACGGCGCCTACCATACGCATTTCAGGCCCACCGATCGCGAGATCACCGATGGCCAGGGCGGCTATGCGGCCGCGGATTTCGGCACCACCCTGGCCGGCAGCGGCTATCTTCATGCGGGCGTGGAGACCAGTCACCATGCCGGCACCAATCGCGCCGGCTACGACACCGTGCCCGACTTCATTGCCGATCCCACGCCGGCCAACCTCGCCCTGCGAGGGCAGCGCAACTACGCCGCCGGCGATCCGCCCAACGAGAGTTACAACGGCTGGTTCAACGGCGAGCTGCCGCTGAACGAACACGCCAGCCTGTATGCCTTCGGTACGTATACGCAGCGCCACACCATCGGCGACAACTATTTCCGCTATCCCGACAGCGATGCAAACGTGCCTGCCATCTATCCGGATGGCTACCTGCCGCAGTCCATCGGACATAACCGCGATGCACAGACCGCCGGCGGCATACGCGGCACGCTGGGCGAATGGAATTACGACGGCAGCCTCAACTGGGGCAGGAACGCGTTCGACTACGACTTGCGCGATTCGCTCAACGCCTCGCTCGGTGCAGCGAGCCCCACTTACTTCCATATCGGCAGCTACGCGTTCAACCAGAGCACGGCCAATCTGGACGCCAACCGCCAGTACGACGTGGCTGGCAGGATTGTCACGCTCGCCGTCGGCGGCGAGTATCGCTATGAAACCTTCCGCACCGGCGCGGGAGATCCGGCGTCCTACGCCGTCGGACCGATCGACGCACCTGCCGGAGCGCAGGCTGGCGGCGGCCTGCAGCCGCAGGACGCGGCGGATCTCTCACGGCGCGTGCAGGCAGCCTATGCCGAGGTTTCCAGCGACATCACCGACACCTTCTTCGCCGACGCGGCGGGCCGCTATGAACACTACAGCGACTTCGGCGGCAACTGGAGCGGCAAGCTCAGTGCGCGTTGGGAGTTTGCACCTGGGTTTGCCTTGCGCGGCGCAGCGTCCAACAATCTGCGCGCACCATCGCTGAGCCAGATCGGCTACGAGGCCACCACGACGGGTTACGGCGCAGATGGCAAGCTGGTGACGGGGCGCATTCTGTCGGTCAACAATCCCTTGGCACGCGATCTTGGCGCGCAACCGCTGAAGCCGGAGAAATCGCGCAACTTCAGCATCGGCATCACCGGTCAACTCGGCAGCGCCTTTGACTTCTCCCTCGATGCTTATCAGATCGCCATCGACCATCGCGTCACCTTGTCCGAGACCATCGACAACGACGGGCTGGAGCAATACATCCAGCAGAATTTCGGCGTGGCCGGCGTGCAGAGCGTGCAGTTCTTCACCAATGCCGTGAATACCATCACGCGTGGCGCGGAATTGGTCGGCAACTATCGCACCGAGGTCGCCAACGGCAACCTGCTGCTCACCCTGGCCTATAGCCACAACAACACGCAGGTCCGAAGTGTCGAAGCTACCCCGCCAGCACTGATCGCGGCCGGCGCCGACAACGTGCTGTTCGGCGTGGAAGCGCGCAACACCTTGACAGATGCAGCGCCGCGCCAGCGCGGAAGCTTCACCGCCAAATGGGACAACAAACAGTGGGGCCTGCTCGGCCGCGTCACCCGTCAAGGCGCCACCACGCGCGTATTCGATTTTGGCGACGGCTATATCCCCACCCAGACCTATGCGCCCCGCTTCCAGCTGGACCTGGAAGTGGAGTACCGCGCCACCGACCACCTCAGCTTTGCGCTCGGCGGCGACAACGTCACCAACCAGTACCCCACCCGCTCCAACAGCGACATCAACTACGGCGGCAATTTCCCGTACGACGTGATCTCGCCGATCGGCAGCAATGGCGCCTACTGGTATGGGCGGGTGCGTTACACGTTCTAGCCAAGAGGCGCTCAGGCGATGCCTGCGGCATGGAGGCGGACATTTACTCGGATGATGAGGTGGCCAGATCGCCCGTCTTCATGCCTGAAAGACCTTGCCGCAGGGCTCGCACGTCTTTCGCGCCATTCATGTCGCTGAATTGCCGCTGCGCTTCGCGCCATAGCGGCGCCGCTTGTTCGAACAGATCCTTGCCATCCGGGGTGAGCTCAACGAGACGGCTGCGACCGTCCGTCGGCGACGGTCGCAGCCGGACGAAACCGTCCCGCTCCAACACGCCAACCATTTTTCCCATCGCCGTTCGCTCGGTATCGAGACGCTCGGCAAGGTCGTTGATCGAGACGCCCTGCTCCTGGTTCAGCGCTGCCAATATCAGGAACTGCGTGATACGCAGACCGGTGGGCTGCAAGTGACTGTCATACAGGCGCGAGATCTGCCGGGCAGCCTTCCTCATCGCAAAACAGTGGCACTGATCGACGCCGATGGGCGACCTGACTGGCGACATCTCGACTCTCCTCAACCCTCGTGTAACGCGGACATCAGGCAAATGCGGCGCGATGCTGTTCGATAAAGGCCGGCACCGACAGCGCGGGCGTACCCGTGACCTTCTCGACTACATCATTGGTGCCCTGGAAGATGCCTTCCCGATAATGCTGGGCCACTTCCACCAGGTGCTGGACCAGGAACGGAGGGAACTTATACACGTTTTCCATCTTGTGCCTGAATTCGTCGATCGAGGTCGGCGCATAGTCGATGCGTGCGCCGAGCACCTCGCTCATGGCCGCAGCGATCTCGCTGTGATTCATTTCGACGGGGCCGTGCAGGGTGTAGATCTTGCCCTCGTGCCCGGCGGGGTTGGCCAGGATATGCGCGATCACCCGCCCCTGATCGCCCGAGCCGATCGGCGCATGACGTCCATCCGCAAACGGAAACTCGATCTTTTTCCGGGCCCAGATCTCATGCGCAAAGTGCGGGTAGATCAGCCAGTCGGCAAAAAACGTAGGACGCAAATGCGTGGTGGGCACCCCGGACCAATCGAACACGCGCTCGGAGATCCAGTGGTCCTGGGCCGCATGGCTGGAGGACTCGCGGCGCGCGGAAATCTGCGACATATTGACGATGGCCGTGACGCCCGCCTCTTTCGCGGCCTGCGCCACATAGGCAGCGGCCTCGACGATACCCGGCGCGATCGGGTGCAGGAAATAGGCAGAGCTGACGCCTTCCATCGCCGCGCGAATCTGGTCGATATCGGTGAAATCGCCGATGGCGGTCTCCACGCCTCGAACCCTTAGCGCTGCCGCTCTCTCGTCGTCCGAGCGCACGTAGGCACGTACCCGCTGGCCCATTTTCAGCAGTTCGTCGATGGCGGCACCGCCGGTGCGGCCCGTCGCGCCACTTACAAGAATGCTTGCTTCGTTCATGACCTGGTTCTCTCGAATAATACGGGCATATGCCCTTATATCCAAAATAAGGGTATATGCTCGTAGTTGCAAGGGATCCACCAGCCTTGACGCAATCGGATGTCGTCTCAGGTGCGGTGCCAGGATTCGGTGGGCTCGTCGACCGGACACAGGCATTCCAGTCGAAGCTCCTGCGGCCCCGGTGCCCGCGGCGTTCCCACGGTTGTCACCAGGGAGAAGTAGCTGAGCCTGAGTTCGCCATCGAGAAAAGTAAGCGGAACCACCGGCAACTCCGCGGCATCGCCGTCAACGGCGCCTTCGTCGACGTCGGGATAAGCGCGCAAAGCGGCGATCAGTTCGTGCAGCCGGTCGTCGATGAGGCCTCCCACGGCTTCGCGCCGCACGCGCTGCAACATCGCCCGCGAGAACGCGGGCCAATCCCCAACAAAGGGACGCAATCCCTGCGGGTCGAACAGCAAGTGCAGCACATTGCGCGGGCGCGGCCAGCGATCGAGATCGATGAAACGGCCGAAGAGCTGTCGCACGGCGTCGTTCGCCATCACCACATTCCAATAGCGATCCATCACCAGGGCCGGATAGGGCTCGTGTTGCGCCAGCATGCGTTCGAGCGCCCGCTGGACGGTCGACAAAGACTGGGCGTCCCACACGTCATCCTGATACTGCGGCGCATAGCCGGCCGCAAGCAGCAGCTGGTTGCGTTCTCGAAAAGGCATGTCCAAACCGTCGGCCACCGCCATCAACGTGTGCCGGCTCGGCGAGCTTCGGCCGCTCTCGATATAGCTGAGGTGGCGCTGGGAGATTCCCGTATCGAACGACAATGCTTCCTGGCTTTTGTTGCGCATGCCGCGCCACGCTTTCAGCAATCTGCCCAATTCACCCGTGGTTGAAAGGCTTGCCTTGATCACGTTCGATTCCTCGCTGGCGATGGCTGCTCTCCTGTGTCACGGGAGTTGGCCTGCCAACAGTGTACCGATGCCGTGCCGGCGGCCTTATAACCTCCGAGGTCATTGAGATGCCGTAGCACCCTGCTCACACTCCTCTTCACCGATCCACCGATGCGCACGGAACGGGTCGGCCATCTCAGGTCCAGGAGACATGTATGAGCAAGAACCAGGGCAAATTCAGCGAATTTGTGTTCAGTGCGCAGGAAGGTTTCAACGAACCGGCGATGCGCGAAGCTTTCTCGCATGCGGTGCCACTGAAGACGGTGGTGATCTATTGCCTCGATCCCCGCGTCACCGGGATTCCCGCCGCTGTTGCCAGGCATTTGGGGGACGAGGTTTACCCCGGTGACGTGATCCTGGATGCCGCGGGGAACCGCGTCGGCTCCACCACCACCCTGGCTGCGGTCAGTGTGGCCGCCGGCCGGGCCATCGATGCACTGCGTTCGGTTTCCATCCTCCAGCACCTGTTCGGCATCAAGCGCGTGGTGGTGGTTCATCACTCCAACTGCGGCGCCACCTCGTACTCGGCCGAAGGCATCGTCGACGCCTTCCGGCATGAACACGGCGCGGATATCTCGCACGCTTACGAGACTCAGAGCGTGTGCATCGACGACTTTGAAGCATCCCTCAAGCATGATGTCGGCGTACTCCGGGCCAGTCCGGGTACGCCGAGCCACGTCGATATCTTTGGCTACTTCTACAACACCGACACCGGCGAGATCACCGAGGTCGTGCGGGACATCCACCAAGCCGTGGCAGCCTGAGAAAAACAGGGATGGAGGTCGTCAGTTGAGGATAACTACCTCCGTCCCCTTTCTACGATGATGCGAACCTTGATGCGTAGCGCGCAAGCTCCGCCGCCATCGTCAATCCCACCGGACCCGCTCCCACCACCAATACCTGTGTGTTCATCACTCGCTACTCCGATCGTCATCTCAGTGCATGAAGGGCCTTTCAAAGGCGAAGGCAGAAGTCGTTGGCGTCAGCCGCGGAAGAAATCGCCCGCCTCGAAGCCATATTAGTCGCTTGATTAATCTATTAATCGTTCGATTAATTATTGCAGGCAAAGCCCCGTGCAAGGCGGGCTGACAGGATGTCGCAGCCCGCTCAGGCCAGGTGGCAACCTGGATCTCGCCTCGCGTCGAGAGCGCTTGCTGAGCGGCGATTCATTGGATCAACGCGCCGGGCAAACAGAGAAAAGGACTGACCGAATGCGCAAGCCCGCCGATGGCTCACGCCCCCGGCGCCAGCATCCCGGCGATGGCGAGCACGATGCCAAGCAGCCCGACGAGGCGACTGCCGAGGCCGCTGCCTCCCGCAGGCATGGCGCGAAACGCCTGGTAGATCTGGGGAAGGGTCGCGCTGCTCCTGATGTTGGGAAGCAGSCCAAACGCCTCGTACCAAGCCGAACAAAGCAGTGAGCAGGCGAACAAATAGGATCGGGGCGGATCGAAATGCAGCAGGCACCAAGGGGTGAGCACGAGCGCGATCATCGCGCCCCGCAACTTGTTCCATGCAAATCCGTTTGTCTGGCCCATCGCACGCCCCTTCCCTCTGCAGCCCGCCCATGGTGTGGCGAGCGCCACGATCAGTGCAAGTCCTCGACATCCCAACGATCCGTGGATGCATTGACTTCGATACGAACGCGCACGTCCGCGCGCTCAGTGCGCTCGGCAGCCATCTCCCGCGCCAGTGTGGCGAACTGCTCCTGCAAGGGCGTCGGCCGCCAGTCGCTGCGGCGAGTCATCGCGATGCGCCGACGCAGGACGCCGCCCTCGATGGGGATTTCAGTCAGCGCGCCAGCCTGGCGCTCGAACATGAACTGGTCCAGCGACATCAGGCTCAACCAGTCGCCTTTGAGCATGAGCCCGCGCGTCACCAGGACGGAGCTGCATTCGATGCGCGGCGTCGGCGGCTCGATGCCGTTGACGCGAAACAGCGTTTCCCAGTTGCGCCGCATCGGCACGCCGGGTGCCGGCACGGCCCAGGGATAGGCGAGCAAGTCGTCGATCGCCACCCGTTTTTGCTGTCGCAGCGGATGGGCGCTGTTGCCGACGATGAAGAGCTCGTCATCGAACAGGCCCTCCTGTTCTACGTCGTTGGCCGGCGCCGGATGGCGCATGGCGCCGCCGATCATCAGGTCGATATCGCCATGGCGCAACGAGGTGAGCAGCTCGCCATACGGTGCCTCGCGCACATCCACCGAGGCAGACGGATGTTCTTGCGCGAATCGCGCGAGCAAGTCCGGTAGAAACACCGCGCGTGCCATCGGCAAGGTGCCGATGCTGATGCGGCCGCCGCCGTATTTGCCGGCCGCGATTTCATCGACGCCGGTGCGCAGCTCCGCCAACATCAGGCGAACGAAGCGCACGAATCGACTGGCCAGGTCGGTGGGCCGCACGACGCGTCCTGCTCGCACCAGCAATTCCGCGCCCAGCGCATCCTGCAGCTCGCGCACGGCGCGATACACCGCCGGTTGCGATAGCGCGATCTGTTCTGCAGCGGTGGCGTAGCTGCTGCATTGAACGACGGCCACCAGGGCGCGCAGCTGGACCATGCTGATGCGTCGCTCGATCTGGTTCAGCGGCGCCAGACGCGCCGAGCGGCGCACCAGGCGCACGCCGTGAGTCAGATAGCGCAACGCGCGTTCCACGCGAATGATCCAGGCCCGTCCACTGATGGTCGGGCGCGTGCCGTCGACCTGCCGTTCGAACAAACGGATTTCGAGATTGCGTTCCAGCTTGCCCACGGCCTGCGTCAGCGCCGGTTGCGAAAGACTGACCTGCTCAGCCGCCACGCTCATGCTGCCGGCGCGGGCAATCACGCTCAGTGCATCGAGGTGGCGAAGATTGAGGGAGTAAATCTTATCCATGCGCAATCAATAGTATTTACTTATGTGTCAATAATAAAACGAATTTGGCAACACCAGTGTTTCGGCGCAGATTCCGCTCACGACCGGAGAGCGAAAAAACTCTCTCGTAACAATCGATATCAATCTCGAAAGTCGCGCCAGCGTTTTTCAATGACGCAACGCAGCATCAAAAGGCGCCAATCCCCCACTTTCGCTGATCTATCCAATGTTGCGACGCAAGAAAGAAACGCCCTTCCCCGCGAACGCCGATAGTGAACTGACTGCGCCCATGAAGATCATCGATTCCCACCTGCACGCCATCGCCTCCGACACGACCACCTACCCGAAAAACCCGATCGGCGGCCATCAGTCCGAGTGGTCGCAGCAGCGTCCCGTCGATGCAGCAGGCGTGATCAAGGCGATGGACGCCGCGGGCATTGCCAAGGCCGTGGTGGTGCAGGCGTCCACTGTGTACGGGCACGACAACCGCTATGTCGTCGATACGGTGCGCGCTCATCCCGATCGACTGACCGGGGTGTATTCAATCGATGCGCTGGCGCCCGATGCGGTCGAGCGGATCGATCATTGGGAAGCGCAAGGCCTGCACGGTTTTCGCCTGTTCACCACCGGCACCACCATGCCCGGTCAGTCCGATTGGCTGGGCCACAAGGATTCCTATCCGGCGTGGGCGCATGCCGAACGCAAAGGCATTCCTGTCTGCCTGCAGATGACCATGCAAGGCCTGCCGACGCTGCGCACGTTGCTGGAGCATTTCCCTGGTGTGCGCGTGCTGCTCGATCATTGCGCCCGCCCGGACCTGGACGATGGCGTGCCGTACAAAGCGGCGCAGATGCTGTTTGAGATGGCCCAGTTCGACGGCGTGCATCTGAAGCTGACCAATCGCACGCTGGCGGCGGCAGCCAAAGGCCTCTCCCACCCCATCGATTTCCTCGAAAAGCTGGTGAGCACGTTTGGCGCCGAGCGCATTGCCTGGGGCTCCAACTTCCCCGCTGCGGAGGGCTCGCTGCATGAACTGGCGACGACGGCGCGCGATGTGCTGTCCAGCCTGCCGCAGCCGATGCAGGCGATGATCTTCGGCGGCACGGTCCAGCGCATCTATCCGGCGCTGGCGGGAGTATCGGCATGAGTCAGCCGGCCCATCTGCAGACCGTGTTGAAGACTACGGCCTTGACCACACCTCTGAAGAACGGCACGCTCAAGAGTGACCACGTGGTGCTCGACTTCACCGAGATCAGCCCCATCCACAAGGCGTTTGCGCCGATGGTGCGCGAGGCGGCGTTCGACATCTCGGAGCTGGCCATCGTCACGGCGCTGCAGGCGATTGCCTATCAGCGACCGGTAGTGTTGCTGCCCGTGGTGGTCGCCTCGCGTTTTCAGCGCGGCTGCCTGGTTTCCTATCGCCCGCATGGCGAGCTCAAGCCTGAACAACTGCGCGGCAAGCGCGTCGGCGTGCGTTCGTATACGCAGACCACAGGCATGTGGGTGCGCGCGCACCTGGTCGAGGATGCCGGGCTTGCAACTTCTGACATCCATTGGGTCACACACGATCCGGCACATGTCACGCAGTATCAGGACCCGCCGTTCGTGGAACACCCTGCCCATGGCAAGGACTTGCTGGCCATGCTGCACGATGGCGACATCGACGCGGCGATCTTCGGCAATGATCTTCCCGAGGGCGACGACTATGTACCGGTGATCGCCGATGCCAAGGCCAAGGACCTGGCCTGGGCGCAGCTGCACGGCTTTGTGCCGATCAACCATGTGGTCGCGGCCAGTGCCGAGACCTGCCGGCGCGAGCCGGACGCCGTGCGCGCCGCTTATGCCCTGCTGGTGGAGGCCGAAGGCCGGCAGCAGGTGTCCGCCGCAGGTCCGCGCAAGACGTTGTCTGGCTTTGATGCCTTGTCCGGTCCCCTGGAGTGGATCATCGACGCCTGCTTGGAACAGGCACTGCTACCGCGCAAGCTTGGCCTCGACGAGGTGCTGGGTCCCGCGCACGCTTTGCTCGAAGGCAAGTCGGCCTGACATTGCGCCATAGCGCCAACGCGATCCCTTACCAGAGTTCAGTTTCCAGATGACCCGACCGGTGAACCTCCAAACCCATCTGACGTCGCAGCGGCACCCGCTCTATCGCGACCTGACCTTCCAGGTGGTGGTGGGCATCGTGCTCGGCGTGCTGGTCGGTGTGGTATGGCCGAACATCGGTGCCGCGCTGAAGCCGCTGGGCGATATCTTCATCCGCCTGATCCAGATGGTGGTGGGGCTGATCATCTTCTGCACCGTCACGCACGGCATCGCCAGCGTGCGCGACATGGGCAAGGTGGGTCGCATCGCGCTCAAGGCGATGGTGTATTTCGAACTGGTCACCAGCGTGGCGCTGGTGATCGGCCTGGTCGCGGTCAATGTGCTCAAGCCTGGTGTCGGCATGCATGTCGACCTCGCCACGCTCAAGCAGGGAATGGATGCGACGGACCACGTCGCGACCGCACCCCAGGGCTTTGGCGACTTTCTTACGAATCTCGTGCCGACCTCGGCGCTGGGCGCATTCAGTCGCGGCGATATCCTGCAGGTGCTGCTGTTTTCCGTGCTGTTTGCCTGCGGCCTGGCCAGCCTTGGTGAAAAAGCGCAGCCGGTGCTGCGCGTGGTCGATGCCACCCAGCTCGCATTGTTCTGGATCATCCGCCAGGTGATGAAGATTGCGCCGATCGCGGCATTTGGCGCGATCGCCTTCACCACCGCCAAGTTCGGCGCCGCCAGCTTGTTGCCGCTGGCGAAACTGGTGGGCGTGTTCGCGCTGACCTGCGCGGCCTTCCTGCTGCTGGTGCTCGCACCGATTTCGTACGTGTGCGGCTTCAGCCTGCTCAAGCTGATGCGCTATATCCGCGAGGAGCTGGTGCTCGTGCTTGGCACCAGTTCCTCGGAAAGCGTGTTTCCGCAGCTGACTGAAAAGCTGACCCGTCTTGGCGTGAACGAGTCGGTGGTCGGCATGGTGCTGCCCACGGCCTATAGCTTCAACYATGACGGCACCTGCCTCTACTTTGCGGCAGTCACGGTGTTTCTGGCGCAGGCCACCGACACCGCGCTGGGCTGGCAGGGGCAGCTGGGCCTGCTGTTGATTTTGCTGGTCACCTCAAAGGGCGGCGCGGGCGTATCGGGCTCGGCCATCGCGGTCCTGACCATGACGCTGGCGGCGACCAAGACCATACCCGTCAGCAGCGTCGCCTTGATTCTTGGTGTTCATCGCATTCTGTCGGCGGGCTTTGTGTTCGTGAACATCGTCGGCAATTGCGTGGCCACCGTAGTGGTTGGCCGCTGGGAACAGGCAGTCGATCGCGAACAGTTACAAAAAGAACTACACGCGGGTTAACAGGACGTCAGCCTTCAAAACAACATGTGTCTCGCGGCACCTGACGGCGCCGCGGCGGGGAGGAGTTTGTCAATGAAAAGGTCGATGACACGTCAATCGCTATATCTTGGTCTGCTCGCCGCCTTGCTGATGCCTGCCGCTCATGCGCAGGACACGCAGGCAACGGCGGACAGCGGACCGAGCGCCAACTGGGCCGACGGCTATGCAGCCGCGCAGGCCGATGCGCAGCCAGGCGCCGTCGCTCCGGCCGACACGCTCGCTCCCGCACAGCCGCCTGCGCGTGAGCCGGGCCTGCCTCGCGCGGCATGGGTGCAGAACCTGATCGACGACGGCGTCAACATCCGCGCCAGCCTGGTGGATCAATTCGCCAAGAACACCACCGGCGGCGTCGCCCAGGGCAGCCATAACGTAGGCCAGTTCTACGTCGGCGCAGATCTCGATCTGGGCAAGATCTGGGGATGGACGGGGTCCACCTTCCACTTCACCGTCTATCGCGACTACGGCCTGAGCCTCAACGCGCTGGTCACCGGCACCTATACCAAGCAGCAATACATCTACAAAAACCCCTATACGCGCTGGCATCTGGGCTTGTTCTCGTACGAGTACAAAGGCCTGGACGACAGGCTGGATATCCAGGTCGGCCGCCTGGGCAGTACGACGTACTTCGGCCACCTGGTGGTGAACTGCCAGTTCACCTCCGCCAACACCTGCGGCGAGCCGCGCATGCTGGTTTCCGAAACCGGCCTCAGCCTGCTGCCGTCGGCGACCTGGGGCGGCAACGTGAAGTACAAGACCACCGAGAACACTTACGTCGACGTCGGTGCGTTCGAAGTCAATCCCACCGTGCAACCCAGCAATGGTCTGAACTGGGGCATCGAACATGCCACCGGCTACACCGTGCCGGTGGAATTCGGCTGGGTGAAGAATGATCCGCGCACGGAGCAGTTTCCGTTCGAGTTGAAGGGCGGCGCTTATGTGAGCACCGCTCCCCTGACCGACATCGACATGAACACGCGCGGCCAGCCGCTGGGCATCAAGGGCGGCACCGCTGCCACCGATAACCACGTGCGCGACGGCATCTACCTGATGGGCGACAAGGTGATCTGGCGTCCGGATCCGAGTTCGCCGCGCAGCTTCAACGTGTTCGGCGGCTGGGTGCAGCAGCTGGAGCAGCAGGAAATCATGCGCCAGCAGATCTATGCCGGCTTTGTGATGACCGGGCCGTTCGCCTCGCGTCCGTACGACACGCTCGGCCTCAACATCTCGGAGTTTGAGTTGACCACGGCCGAGCGCGACTTTCTTGCCGAGGAGCGCGCCAAGCTCGGCGGCAGCGGCTGGAACGCCCGCCACCAGACGGCTGCCGACCTGACCTACAGCTACCACATCGTCAAGGGCCTGGAGCTGATGCCGAGCGTGCAGTACATCGTGCACCCGGACAACTCCGCCATTCCGAAAACCGCGGTGTTGCCGAAGAACCTGCTGGTCTATGCCATCGGCCTGCGCATGGACATCGGCGTACTGATGGGCTTCAAGCCTGCCGCCGCCAACGATTGATGTTCGAAAGAGGATGAGACATGTCTGTCGTAGTAACCCACATCGAACGTGCCGACCCCAACGTCATTGACGGCCTGGCCAAGGTCGGCGTCGCCACCGCACACGAAGCACAGGGCCGCAGCGGCCTCATGCACTCCAGCCTGCGCCCCATCTACGGCGGTGCACGCATCGCCGGCTCGGCGGTTACGGTGCTGATGCCGCCGGGCGACAACTGGATGATGCATGTGGCGATCGAACAGTTGCGCGAAGGCGATCTGCTGATTGCCGCCACCACCAGTCCCTGCGAAGACGGCTATTTCGGCGACCTGCTGGCCACCTCGGCCAAGGCGCGCGGCTGCCGGGGCCTGATCATCGATGCGGGCGTGCGCGACGTGCGCGATCTCACTGCCATGGGTTTCCCGGTGTGGAGCCGGGCCATCCATGCACAGGGCACGGTCAAGGAAACCCTGGGCTCGGTCAACGTGCCGGTGGTCTGCGGCGGCGCCCTGGTCAACCCGGGCGATGTGGTGATTGCCGACGACGACGGCGTCTGCGTCGTGCCACGAGCCAGCGCCGCACGGATACTGGAACAAGCGAAGGAGCGCGAGGCGCGCGAAGAAGCGAAGCGCGTGCGCCTGGCTGCAGGCGAACTGGGCCTGGATATCTACGACATGCGCGAGCGCCTGGCCAGCAAGGGCCTCACCTATGTCTGAAACAACGCGCCCGCTGATCATCGATTGCCACGGTCACTACACCACCGCGCCAAAGGGCCACGATGCGTTCCGCGACGCACAGCTGAAGCACTTTGCCGATCCGTCGCAACCCGTGCCGGCCTACCCCGCCATCTCCGATGACGAGATCCGCGAGAGCATCGAGACCAACCAGCTGCGCCTGCTGCGCGAGCGCGGCCTGGACATGACCATCTTCTCGCCACGCGCCAGCACCATGGCCCACCATCAGGGCGACGAGGCTGTCAGCCAGACGTGGACGCGCCATTGCAATGACTTGATTGCGCGCGTCGTCGGGCTCTATCCGGAGACCTTCATCGGCGTATGCCAGCTGCCACAGTCACCCGGCGTCACCATCAGGCATTCGATCGCCGAGCTGGAACGCTGCGTCAACGAACTGGGCTTCGTGGGCTGCAACCTCAATCCCGATCCATCCGGTGGTCATTGGAACGGGCCGCCGCTGACCGATCGTGCCTGGTATCCGTTCTTCGAGAAGATGGTGGAGCTGGACGTGCCGGCCATGGTTCATGTGTCGGGCAGCTGCAACGCGAACTTCCACGCCACCGGCGCGCACTACATCAACGCCGATACCACGGCCTTCATGCAATTCCTGCAGGGCGACCTGTTCAACGATTTTCCCAGCCTGCGTTTCGTGATCCCCCATGGCGGCGGCGCGGTGCCGTACCACTGGGGCCGCTACCGCGGCCTGGCCGACATGTTGAACAAGCCGCCACTGAGCGAGCACGTGATGAAGAACGTGTACTTCGATACCTGCGTATATCACCAGCCCGGGATCGATCTGCTGTTCAAGGTGATCGACGTCAAGAACATCTTGTTCGGCTCGGAGATGGTGGGCGCCGTGCGCGGCATTGACCCGACCACCGGCCATTACTTCGACGACACGCGCCGCTACATCGATGCAGCGAACCTCTCAGACAAAGCACGCCATCAGGTGTACGAAGGCAATGTCCGTCGCGTCTATCCGCGACTGGATGCCCAGTTGAAGGCACGCGGCAAGTAAGTCGCCGGGCTCAGCAGCATTCAGCGCGGCACCTGCCAACTTTCCAGCAGGGTGCGCGTCTGCTCCATCACCGTCGCCTTGAGCAAGGCGCCCTTGGCGGCGTCGATCTCCTTCCATCCCAGTGCGTCCAGGCAGGCGCCCGGGGGATGGAAAAACGGCAGGATCTGACCCTTGAGGGTGAGCAGGCGTATCCGCGTGATCGGATCGCGGGTAGTCGTGCCGGTGATACGCGCCAGCAAGCTCAGGCGCAGCTTGTTCAACGGCTGTTTGAGCCGCCGCTCCAACAGCTGTGAGGCCACCAGCGGCTCGTCGCCCGCCACCTCGCGCACCATGAACAGGCGCCGCTTGGATGCCTGACTGTCGGTCAGCACCATGTCCAGCACCACCTCGTGGATGCCAAGGAAGGCGTCGATCAGCTCAGCCGCACTGGCCTCGCCTTTCAAAATGCCTGACGCCTGCTGCATGGCGGGCTCGAAACGGCCGCGGATGTCATCGGCGATGAACTGGGCGCAGGCCCGGTAAACCCCTTCCTTGTTCTCGAAGTAGTACTGCAGCGCCGGCGCATTGACGCCGGCCGCCGCCGCGATATCGCGGGTGGATGCGCCCGCGTAGCCATGCTCGCCGAACAAGGCCACGGCCGCGTCGATGATGCGCTGGCGCGTTTCATCGCCGCGCGCATAGCCTCCGGCCGACGAGTGCCGAGGACGCTTGGATGGGCTCATGCACGGTTCTCCTGCTTGCTCCTGCCAAATATAACATTTGACAAAGTTATTCCAATCGGAATAAATCTTCCAGCTGGAATATATTGGACACGCCCTCATGCCCGCCCCCTCCGGCTCCACGCCCGGCGAAGTAAAGAAAGATCCCACCGCCCCCAGCTCGCGCCGCTCCAAGGCGGGCAAGATTCTGCTGCCCGTCGCCATCGTCCTGGCCGTCATGGGGGTGCTGGCCCTGGGCTACTGGTGGGTGGTCGGCCGCTATATGCAGAGCACCGACGATGCCTACCTGCGCGCCGACAGCATGACCGTGGCGCCCAAAGTCAGCGGCTATGTCACCGATGTCTACGTGGGCGACAACGCCACGGTGAAGGCCGGTGATCCACTGGTGCGCCTGGATGGACGCCAGTACCGCGCGGCGCTCGACCAGGCCCAGGCCACGGTCGATGCGCGCCAGGCGGATATCCAGCGGGCGCAGGCCGCCATCCTGCAGCAGCGCGCCGCGATCGAGCAGGCCAGGGCCCAGCAGCTGACCGCCCAGATCAGCAGCCGCCACGCCGACGACGAAGTGCGCCGCTACGGCCCGCTGGCCACCACCGGCGCCGAGAGCAGCGACCAACTGTCCGTGCTCACCAGCAACCGCGACCAGGCCAGGGCGACCCTGGCGGCCGACACCGCTGCGCTCGACCAGGCACAGGCAAAGATCGCCGATCTCAACGCACAGATCGCCCAGGCTCGTGCGCAACTCGAAGCCGCCCAGGCCTCGGCACGACAGTCGAAGCTCGATCTGGACGACACCTTGATCCGCAGTTCGTTGCCAGGGCGCGTGGGTGATCGCACGGTGCGCGTGGGTCAGTACGCGCAGCCCGGCACGCGGATGATGACGGTGGTGCCGATCGAAGGCGTTTATCTCACCGCCAATTTCAAGGAGACGCAGATCGGCCAGATGCGCGCGGGCCAGCACGCCAGCGTGCGAGTCGATGCGCTGCCCGATACCGAGCTGCAAGGCGTGGTCGAGAGCTTTGCGCCGGGCACCGGCGCGGAATTCGCCCTGCTGCCGCCCGAGAACGCCACCGGCAACTTCACCAAGATCGTGCAGCGCGTGCCGGTACGCATCCGCCTGGAAGCCGACGAGCAAACCCGCAAGCTGCTGGTGCCGGGCTTGTCGGTGACGGTGAAGGTGGACACGCGTCAGGCGCACGAGGACGGCAAGGTCGCGTCCGCAGAACGCCGTCATGGCTGAGGCAGCCGCCCAGCCTGCCGCGCATCCTGAGCGTGCCAGCGTCGCGGACTGGATTGCCGTTGCGGCCGGCTCGCTGGGCGCGTTGATGGCGACGCTCGACATCTCCATCACCAACTCGGCCCTGCCGCAGATTCAGGGTGAAATCGGCGCCACCGGCACCGAGGGCACCTGGATCTCCACCGGCTATCTGATGTCGGAGATCGTGATCATCCCGCTCGCCGCGTGGCTGACCCGCGTATTCGGCCTGCGCAACTTCCTGCTCGGTTGCGMGGTGTTGTTCATCCTGTTTTCGATGATGTGCGGCATCTCGACCACGCTGATGGCGATGATCATCGGCCGCATCGGCCAGGGCCTGACCGGCGGCGCGATGATCCCCACTGCGCAAACCATCATCCGCAGCCGCCTGCCGATGTCGCAGCTGCCGATCGGCATGACGGCCTTCGGCCTGATCGTCCTGCTCGGCCCGCTGCTGGGCCCGGTTCTCGGCGGCTGGTTGACGGAGAACATCAGCTGGAGCTGGTGCTTCTTCATCAACCTGCCGGTATGCATCGGCCTGATCGTCCTGCTGCTCGTCGGCCTGCCGTCGGACAAGCCGCACTGGGAGGCCTTGCGAAAGGCCGATTGGCTGGGCGTGTTCGGACTGGCGATCGGACTGAGCTCGCTGACCGTGGTACTGGAAGAAGGCCAGCGCGAGCGCTGGTTCGAGTCCAGCATGATCATCTGGCTCAGCCTGCTGTCGTTTGCCGGCATGGTCTTGATCGCGATATCGCAGTTCACCGCCGCCAAGCCCGTGATGCGCCTGAGCCTGCTGAAGAACCCGCGCTACGCCAGCGTGATCTTCATCGTGCTGGTGGTGGGCGCGGCCTTGTACGGCGTGATCTATGTGATTCCGCAATTCCTTGGCCTGATCGCGGGCTACAACGCCGAACAGTCGGGCTGGGTCATGCTGGTATCGGGCGTGCCCGCCTTCATGATGATGCCGATACTGCCGCGCCTGCTGGGCAAAGTGGATTTTCGCATCCTGGTGATCACCGGCCTGCTGTGCTTCGTGGGCAGTTGCATGCTCGACATCCACCTGACGGCCCAGTCCGTCGGCGATGACTTCTTCTGGTCGCAGCTGGTGCGCGGCGCCGGCCAGATGCTGGCGATGATGCCGTTGAACCAGGCTTCGATGGCCGCGGTGTCGCGCGAGGAATCAGGCGATGCGGCCGGCATCTACAACATGGCGCGCAACCTGGGCGGCTCGATCGGCCTGGCCATCATCGGCACCGTCATCGACCGGCGCAACACCTTTCATGTGGCGACTATCCGCGAATCGCTATCGGCTAATTCCGTGCTCGGTCAGGATCGTATGGCCGCCAATGCAGCGAGCTGGTTCGCGCAAACCGGCGACATGGCCTACTCGAAGATGCGTGCGCTGGCTCAACTGGCCCAGCAGATCCAGCAGCAGGCCCTGGTGATGACGTACTCGGAAATCTTCTATGTGCTGGGCATCGCCCTGCTCTGCTGTGTACCGCTCGCCTTGCTGCTGAAGACACCCCGCTACCACGCGCCGGCAGCCACGGGCCACTAAGGATGTTTGTGATGACTACGCTTCCATCGCGCGCGCCGCGCTCCCTGCTGCTGGCGCTGCTTGCCTCGATCACCGCACTTTCGGGCTGCATGGTCGGCCCCGACTATCGCGGCGCCCCCGATGTGCCCGGCAGCCACGGCAATGCTTTTGTACGCGCGCCAACGACAGGTCTCACCGCGACACCTGCGCCTAGCCAGTGGTGGACCACGCTCAACGATCCGCAGCTCAATGCGCTGATCGACGCAGCACTGGCACACAACCCCAACCTGCAGGCGGCACAGGCGCGCCTGCGTCAGTCGCGCGAGCAACTGCTGCAACAACGCACGAAAGCCCTGCCCAACCTGTCGGTGGACGCGGCAGCCGTGCGCGTGCGCGAGCCGGATCTGTCGCTGCTGCAGTCGTCCAACAACAACGCGCAAAGCGGCCAGCGCACGAACACCTCCAGTGGGCGTGGTCCGCTGCAGTTGTATACGGCCGCGTTCGATGCCTCCTGGGAGCTGGACCTGTTTGGCGGCGTGCGACGCGCCACCGAGTCCTCATCGGCGCAGGCCCAGGCCGTCGAGGCGGACTTCGCCGATACCCAGGTGTCGTTGGCCGCCGAAGTGGCGCAGGCCTATATCGGCTTGCGCGATCAGCAGCAGCGCCTGGTGTTGGCGAATCAGTCGACCGATCTCGCGCAGAAGACGCTAGAACTGGTGCAGCAACGCCGTGCACGCGGCGTCGCCGCCGATGCGGACGTCGAGCGGCAAACCACCCAGGTTGAAAACACGCGCGCGACCCTGATTCCGCTGGACGAGCAGATCACCGAATCGCTCGATCAATTGGCGGTGCTCACCGGCCAGGCGCCGGGGGCGCTCGACCAGGAACTGTCGAAGCCGACCGCACTCCCGATCTTGCCGGCTGCGGTACCCATCGATGATCCGGCAAGCCTGCTGCGACAGCGCCCGGATATCCGCGCTGCCGAGCGTCGACTGGCCTCGAGCAACGCGCAGATCGGCCAGCACACTGCCGATCTGTTTCCCAAGGTGACCTTGATGGGCTTCCTCGGCACCACCGGCGTAAACCCTGCCGACCTTGCGAAGAAGAGCGCCCTCACCTGGCTGGGCGTGCCTTACCTGCAGTGGAATGTGTTCGATTTCGGCCGCACCCACAGCAGCATCCGCCAAGCCGAGGCCGGCCGCGATGAAGCCGTCGCCACTTATACGCAGACCGTGCTCGCCGCGCTGCAGGACGCCAACAACGCCCTGTCCCGCTACGGTCACCAGCGCGACAGCGTGGCGCGCATGCAGCAGATCGAGGCATCGGCCAATCGCTCCGAGCGCTTGATGCATCAGCGCTACGGCGCGGGCGCATCCTCGCTGATCGACCTGATGGATACCCAGCGTACGCAGTTCACTGCACAACAAAACCTGATCGAAGGACAGGCCGATCTGCTCAGGGACTTTGTGTCATTGCAGAAGAGTCTTGGGTTGGGTTGGCAATAAGCACGACAGTGATGTACCACCAGGCTATCGACGCCGCGCTCACGCATAAGTGTCGAGCCAAACGCTCACAAAAGTCCTGCACTCGCGTCACGCGGCGCCCTGGAACATGCAGCCTTGTTCTGCACGACGCAGGTGCTGCCCATGTCAAGCAAAGATCGAAAAGACGTTCCTCATCCGCACGACCATCAGCCTGCACAAGTGGAAACGCCGGCTGAGCGGGAGGCTCGCAAGAAGAAGGAATCGGAGAACCATGAGGAAGCGCTGGAAGAAACTTTTCCGGCCAGTGACCCGGTGTCTCCGTTCATTCCGGCCAAGCCGCCGAAGGACGACTGAGAACAACTCACGCGCGGCCACGCACGAGGCGTCGCTGTCGTGACGCTGACGCCCTTCACCGAACGCCGGCCTCGCACTCTCCACCACGTCACAGATGCGGGCTCACGATGCCTTGAATGATCGGAGCAACCACATGAGTGCCGAGGGCGACGAGGTCATCCTGGAGCCGCTGGCAGACGGCGGCGCGCCAGCATCCAAGAGCGGCAAATCCCAGGCGTGGTGGCAACGCCTGAGTGCAGGCTTTGTGACCGGCGCAGCAGACGACGACCCCAGCGGCGTCGCCACCTACTCGCAAGTCGGCGCGCGATTTGGCTACGCGCTGCTGTGGATCGTGTTTCTGACCATACCGCTGATGATCGCGATACAGATGATCAGCGCTCGCGTAGGTCGCGTGACGGGTCGCGGCCTGGCGGACAACCTGTCACGCAATTTTCCACGCTCCGCGGTGTGGTCGCTGGTGTCTCTGTTGATCGTCGCCAATGTGATCAATATCGCAGCGGACATCGCCGCGATGGGCGCTGCCTTGCAGTTGCTTGTCGGCGGCTCCGCGGTCGCGTTCGGCGTTGTCCTGGCGTTGATCTCGACGGGCTTGCAGGTGTTTGTTCCCTTCGCGAAATATTCGCCCTACCTCAAGCTGCTGGCCTTGAGTCTGTTTTCCTATGTGGCGACGGCCTTCGTGGTCAAGGTGCCGTGGGGCGAAGTGCTCAAGTCCACCCTGCTTCCGCACCTGCAATGGAACGTGGCGTATCTCACGGCAATTGTCGCGGTGCTTGGCACCACCATCAGTCCTTACCTGTTTTGCTGGCAGGCAGCGCAGGAGGTGGAGGAAATACGCGAGAGCGATGAGCGCGAGCCACTGAAGCACGCCGACGCGCAAGCGCCCGACGCGCTCAAGCGCATCGCCATCGATACCAGCGTTGGAATGATTTTCTCGAATCTGGTGGCGTTCTTCATGATCGTCACCGCGGCGGCGGTGCTGCATGCGCACGGCAAGACCGATATCCAGTCGACCGCTGAAGCCGCGCAGGCATTGAAGCCTGCCGCGGGCCGATTCGCCTTCTCGCTGTTTTCGCTGGGCATCATCAGCACCGGCATGCTGGCGGTTCCCGTGCTGGCCGGCGCGACCGCGTTTGCCGTGGCGGGCGCCCTGCATGCGCCCTACGGCCTGGCGCACAAGCCCAGGGATGCCAAGGTGTTCTACGGCGTCCTGGTCGCCGCCATGGCGGGCGGCGTCGCTTTGATCTTCACCCCGATCGATCCGATCAAGGCGCTGTACTGGAGCGCTGTCGTCAATGGCGTATGCGCCGTGCCCTTGATGGCGGCGATCATGATCGTCGCCAGCCGCGGGCAGACCATGGGCAACCATGTGGTGAGCGGCTGGCTGCGGCGCTTCGGTTGGTTGGCGACGGTGGTGATGGGAGTGGCCGCGATCGTGATGTTTGCCACGCTGGGCAAGAGCTAGCGGACGCTCGTCAGCTTACTTGCGTTCGTCAGCAAACAGGTGAGCGCTCATGTAATCGAGGAACACCCGCAGCCGCGGTGAAATATGCCGGTGCGACGGCCAGACGGCGCGAAAGACGTTCTGATACTCCAGCTGCCCGGACAGCACCGGCTTAAGCAGACCAGCCTCGATGGCTGCAGTCACCGAGAAATCCGGCACGCAGGCAATGCCGCCACCTTCGATGGCCAGTTCGAGCATGGGCGCGATGGTGCTTGCCGACACGGCCACCGGCACGACAACGTCCAGGCCCTTGTCCGATTGACGGAACGGCCAGCGCTCGAGCTTGCCGGTGGATGGAAAGCGATGATGGATGCAAGCATGCCCGGCGAGATCGCCAGGCATCTTCGGCACGCCCGCACGCTCAAGGTAAGAAGGTGAAGCCACCAGCACCAGGTGATAGACGCCAAGCCGGCGCGAGATCAGTCGCGAATCCACGCCCTCCCCAGTGCGGATGGCTACGTCGAATCCTTCGTTGACAATATCGACGAGGCGGTCGCTGTAATCGAGATCCAGCTCGATTTCCGGATACATGGCCATGAATCCGGCCAGCACCTTGCCGAACAGGCCGCTCAGATACGGCAGGCTCACTCTCAGCTTGCCACGGGGCGAGGCCTGGTTGCCGGCGAGTTCGCGTTCGACGCTGTCGATCTCCGACAACACGCGGCGGCAGCTTTCAAGGAAGACTTCGCCATCGGGCGTCAAGGAAATGCTGCGTGTGCTGCGGTGAAACAGCCGGACGCCCAGGCTGGCCTCCAGCCTCGCCACGGTCTTGCCCACCGCCGATGCGGTCAGGCCAAGCACACGAGCCGCCTGGGTGAAACTGCGCGTTTCCGCCGCCTGCACATAGGTTGCCAAAGCGCTCAGGCTGTCGAGCGAATCCGTGTCTGCTTTGGTGGATGTGGCCATGGCAGGAGCACTTGGCATGGATGCTTCACCCTAGGGATGCGCTGATCTATGCCGCGTGAGCGGCATCCGGGTATCCGAGGCCGGCCTGACCGGCCCCGGTGCGATAGATCAGGCCGCCGCCAACTCGGCGTGGGCCGGATAGTCGGTATATCCGGCGGCATCGCCACCATAGAAGGTGTCGCGATCGTAGCGGTTCAAGGGCAGTCCCTTGGCCAGGCGCAACGGCAGATCGGGATTGGCGATGAAGTCGCGGCCAAACGCGACCAGATCCGCGCTGCCTTCCTGCAGGATCGCCTCGGCCGATTCGCCGTTGAAGCCACCGGCCGCGATGATCGAGCCTTTGAAATGACGGCGGATCAATCGCGCAGCCACGGGATTCTGATCGCGGCTGTCGTCCACCGTGTTGCCGTTGACGCGCGGTTCGATCAAATGAAGATAGGCAACGCCAAGCTTGTCGAGCTCACTCGCTACATGGCTGAAAAGTGCGACCGGGTCGCTGTCGTGCATGTCGCCAAAGCGACCGCTGGGCCCCAGGCGCACGGCGACGCGGTCGCGGCCCCACACGGCAATTGCTTCGCGCGTGATGTCCAGCAGGAACCGGGCGCGCCTGGCCACGCTGCCGCCGTAGCTGTCCGTGCGCTTGTTCGATCCATCCTGCAGGAACTGGTCGATCAGGTATCCGTTGGCGCCGTGGATTTCCACGCCGTCGAAGCCGGCCTTGAGGCCACGCTCGGCGGCATGGCGAAATTGCACGACCATGTCGCGCACTTCGTCTTCGCGCAACGCGCGGTGCGGCGAACTCGGCACCCAACCCTGGGCGGTATACGCCACGCCTTCATAGGGGACGACGGAAGCCGTCACCGGCGCGCCGCCTTCGGGCTGCAGGTCGGCGTGCGACTGGCGGCCGGCATGGAACAGCTGCAAAAAGATCAGGCCGCCCTTGGCATGCACGGCATCGGTGATGCGCTTCCAGCCCGGGATCTGCGCGTCGGAATAAAGTCCCGGCGAACCCAGGTAACCGCCGCCGTTGGGCGCCACCACGGTCGCCTCGGACACCAGCAGGCCACCCTGGGAGGCACGCTGGGCGTAGTACTCGCGCATCAGCTCGCCAGGCCGATCGCCCGGCTGCTCGGCACGCATGCGGGTTAACGGAGCCATCACGACGCGATGACGCACGGCGTAGCGACCGATCTTCGTGGATTCAAACAGTTTCTTGCTCATGGGAAGGACCACCTGTGGAAGACGCCAGCACTGGCGAGTCATCAGATGGGTGTCCCCATGGCGGACTGTAGGTCCGCGTTGGTCCGAACACTCAGGAACAAATTTCCGCAGTCACCAGCCGCCTGTACGGCAGGCATGGGCTAAAGACCATGTTTTGCCCCGATTGCCCTGCCCGATGGGTCAGCCGCGATCGCCGAACAGGATGGCGAGCAGGAAGGCTTCAACGAGATGTTGCATGCCTTGCGACACCAGCGCATCGGCCGTATCGCCGCCCAGTTCGGCAATAGGCGTCTGGTGCCACCACTCCGAGATGCGTATCTCGTCGGGCTCGATCATCAGCGCCAACTGGAGGAGCTGGTATTGCCCCACGCGGTCGATGACACGCGAGTTGCCGCTGGGCTTGCTCCAGCGGATAGGCACCGGTATGGGATTGAACGATGAGCGTGGCTTGACCAGATACATAGTCATTCACCGCTGCGCTTGCACGTCGGCCCCGACGGATTGCCGGCCAACCGAAGGTGAATGTAAGTCGATCCAGCACGCCCGTCGATTGTACCTGGGTATCATTTTTCCCGGGAAAAAAGCCTTGAAAAGCGCTGCATCGACAGCCTTCCGTCGAAGCGCGACTGCTCGGTGGCGACTGGCGATCTGCCTTCGCGTTGCCGATCAAGAAGCGTTTCACTCTTGATACAGTGAAAATAATCACATTGAAAACGCATGGAACGCAGCGTAGAACCGACGTTGCAGGCGATTGATGTCGTGCTCATCAACTTGAAGCCGCCGTCGATTGCCTGCGTGAGCCACGTGCGGATCCGTGCAGGTTGCGGCCCCATGTCATCTTGAACCGCGCGACAGGGGCGCCTCTGCCATCGGAGATCACGATGCGCCCGCCCCATGCACCGGACCGGGACTCCGCGCACCCTCCTATCCCGTCTGCCACGCCCGTGATCTTCGTCGTCGACGACGACTTGTCCGTGCGCGAAGCGCTCGAGGCGATGATTCGCCTGGAAGGCTGGCAAGTGGAGACGTTCGCGTCCGCCCAGGCCTTTCTGGCGCGCCCTCGCGTGTTCGCGCCAAGCTGCCTGATCCTCGACATATCGTTGCCGGATCTCGACGGGCTGGATGTGCAGGACGCCATCGGCCATGACCGCATCGACATGCCGATCATCTTCATCACCGGATTCGGGGACGTTCCCACGACGGTGCGCGCGATGAAAGCGGGCGCAGCGGAATTCCTCACCAAGCCGTTCGACAACGAAGTGATGCTGGAGGCGATCCGCCAGGCCATCGCGCACAGCCGCGCCACGCTCGAGCAGGAGCTCGACATCCTGGTACTCGAGCAGCGCCGGGCATCGTTGAGCCGGCGCGAACGGGAGGTGATGGCGCTGGTCGTGGTGGGCTTGCTCAACAAGCAGATTGCCGCTGAACTGGGCATCAGCGAGATCACCGTCAAAGCCCATCGCGGCCAGGTGATGCGCAAGATGATGGCCGGCTCGCTGGCCGAGCTGGTGCGCATGGATGCCAGGCTTCAGCAGGCGCATGCGGCAAGGGAAGCCCACGACCACAGCCGGTGATCGACCATCGACTTACCCTGCCGATCGTCGATCACACGCAGTGATCGTCACACCGGTGGACCAAACAGCTTGTGCGCAATGCGCCACCGGTCATCACAACGCAGCAGCGACAGCACGTTGTAGTAGTGGTTGCCGAGAAAACGCAGCTCCGCCGTCACCGTGGCCATGTCGCCAAGCACGTGGATGGACAGCACGCTCATGGTGAACGCTTCGCCTGCCGCGCGCGGGCTTTGACGAGAGCCCACAGCCTCCACGTATTGACTGGCCGTGCGCGAGCGGAAGCTGCCCGTCACCAGGTCCTCGACACGCGCATCGGGCAGGAACACCTCGCGCAAGGTTTGCGTGTCGCCCTCATAGATGCTGCGCAGGTATCGGTTGGCCAGTTCGAGTACTGCCTGATCGTGGGTCATGCGCGTTGCCTTATCCGACCTTGGTGTCCAGGCGCGAACCGGTCACGGTGCGCACCCGCGAGATCAGCTGCTGCGCGTCGATATACCCTGGCGCGACGCTATAAAGTCTATCGCCATCTTCCAGCAGCAAGGATGGAAAACTGGAGATGCCCCAGCGACGCGCCTGCAGGAAATCCTCCTGTGTTGCCGTCACGGCCTCGGCCGATTGCCAGGCGGCGAGAAAATCCCCCGGCGTGGTTGCAAAACCCAGCGCGCCCATGACGGCAGATGCCACCTCGGCGAGCACCTCGCCCTTGGTGATATCGCGCCCGTCGACATAGAACGCACGCTGGATGCCGCGCAGCACCTCGAGCTGATCGATCGCAGGCGCCAGTCGTCGTGCGGTGACCACGGCGCGGCACGCCGGCTCGGTGTCGTAGACCAGATGGTCGTTGGCGAGGAAGGCTTCGCGATTGAATGGCAGGCCGCTGGCCGCTTCCACGCGCGACCAGTGCTCAAGCCGTGCGACGCGCTGCTGCCTCGGCATCACGGCGGTTTCACCGGGGCGCAGGCCGCCAACGACCACCTCCAGCTCGAGGCCCGGGATGGCCTCGCGCAACGCCGTGACCTCTTTGCCAAAGCCATAGCACCAGGAACACATGGGATCGGCGACCAGGACGAGTTTCATGTTTGCTGCCTCGAATGCTTGACAATGCGTCCACTGTATTCCTGCGTTCCATAGCCATAAATGTGGTTCAATGCATTTCAGTTGATACGTGGCGTAATGAATCATGCGTCGCCAATTTGATGATGTGCTGCTGGGTAGCATCGAGTTGTTCTGCCTGGCTGGTGAACTCGGCAGCTTTACCGCCGCCGCTGCTGCGGCTGGTGTGACGCCCGCCGCGGTCAGTCGCTCGGTGGCCCGGCTCGAAGAGCGCATGGGCGTGCGGCTGTTCGTGCGCACCACCCGACAGATCCGCCTGACCGACGTCGGTCGCGCCTATTTCGAAGAGTGCCGGCAGGCGCTCGCCCAGCTGATCGAAGCCGAACGCATGGCCACTGGCCAGCAGCTGCGCCCCGTCGGAACGCTGCGGATCAGCGTGCCGACCACCTACGCCCACTACCGGCTGCTGCCGCTGCTGCCCGCGTTTCGCGAACAACATCCGGAAGTGCAGCTGGAAGTGCAKGTAAGCAATCGCAACGTCGATTTTTCCGAAGAGGGTTACGACCTGGCCATCCGCGTGCGCGCACCCGCCGACTCGACCTTGATTGCCCGCCACCTCGAAGATGCCGAACTCGTCGTCGTGGCGTCGCCCGATTACCTGGCCGCGCGCGGCACGCCTGCCGTGCTGGACGACCTCAACCGGCACGAATGCATCCAGTTCGATCTGCCCAGCAGCGGTCGGCGCATTCCATGGTTGTTCCGGGATCAGGGCAAGGATGTCGAGATCGCCGGCGATGGCGGCTATGTCTTGTCCGAAGATGTGCTCGGCGGCGTCACGCTTGCGCGTCACGGTGCCGGCCTGTTTCAGACTTACCGCTTCATCGTGGAAGACGACTTGCGTGATGGCCGCCTGGTGGCGGTGCTCCCGGCTTTCGGTGGACGATCGCGACCCTTCAGCCTGCTTTACCCGCATGGCCGTCACCTGCCCTTGCGCGTGCGCAGCTTCATCGATTTCCTGGTGCAGCAGGTTGCCTGAGCACCCCGCGGGCTTGTTACCCCAGGTATCAATAGAAGTGTTTCACAGCGCGTTTATGCACGCCATTGCATGACCTACCATCAGCGGCTGCCCCAGCCACCGTCGACGAGCACCCCATGATCGATCTCTACACCTGGAAAACACCGAACGGCCGCAAGCCGGTCATCGCACTGGAAGAACTGCAGCTGGAGTATCGGGTGCATGCGGTGGATATCGGCAACGACGCGCAGTTCCTGCCCGACTTCGTCGCGATATCGCCCAACAGCAAGATACCGGCGATGGTCGATCGCGAGAATGGCCTGACGCTGTTCGAGAGCGGCGCCATCCTCCAGTACCTCGCCGACAAGACCGGCAAGCTGCTGCCCACCGGCGGTTCAGCGCGCTACACCGCCTTGCAGTGGTTGAACTGGCAGGTCGGTGGTGTAGGACCGATGTTCGGCCAGCTTGGTTTCTTCGCCAACCGCGCGAAGGAGAGGATTCCGCTGGCGATCGATCGCTACCTCACCGAATCCAATCGCCTGCTCGATGTGCTCGAACAACGCCTGTCGCAGTCGGCGTATGCGGGCGGCAACGAGTACGGCATCGCTGATATCGCGATCTATCCGTGGGTGGCGGCCGTGATTACTGCCAACCCGAGCCTGCTGGGCGATGCCCGCGCCAGGCGCCCGGCCGTGGATCGCTGGATGACGCAGCTTGCCGCGCGTCCCGCGGTGATCAAGGGCATGAACGTTTTGCAGGACGCCTGACGCGGGAAGCACACGGTAGGTGCGGATGCCCGGATCACTTATCATGGGCGGATGCTCAATCCCGCCGATCTGCCCGTATCGACGCTCCTGACTGAAGTCAGCCGCGATGGTTTCGCCTTTGCGGCATCCGACCGCATGCAGCCGCTGCTGACTGCAGTAGGCGCGTTGTCGGACTGGCCGGCCTTCGTGGACAGCTGGAACCAGCTGGAACCGGACCCCTACCTGGCCGCGAAGGGACGCTTCCGCCGCCGTCGGCACGCGACGTTCTCTGCCACGGCACAGGGCGTCAGACCGGAAGCGCATCAAGCGCATTTTCAGGCGCTGCAGTACAACGCGCTGCAGGGCGATATCGAACGATGGTTCGAGCCGGTCGTTCCCTCGATCGTCGCGGGCGCCAGCATGCGTTGCATTCTCGACTTCTGCCATGCGTTTTTCGGCTCGCTCGCACCAGCTGTGCCTCGTTGGCATATCGAAGTGCATCAATTCCGCATCGAGGCCACCCGCGATGCCGCGGGTGAGCCCACGCCGGAGGGCAGTCATCGCGATGGCGTCGACTATGTCTTGGTGCTGCTGATCGATCGCCACAATATCGCCAGCGGCACCACCACCATCCATGCGCCGGATGGGCGTTTGCTTGGCGACTTCACCCTCACCCATCCGCTGGACGCGGCGTTGATCCACGACCCCAGCGTTTTCCACGGCGTGACACCGGTGCGACCGCTGGTGGCTGACGAAGCCGCGCATCGCGATGTAATGGTGGTGACGTTCAGGGCATCCGCTTGAGCGACTAGCGTTTGCGTAGTGGCAGCTCGACGCCCGCTGGCTGCTGCGCGCGATAGATCAGATACGACAACGTCCAGGCCAGGGCGAACATGCCGATCACGGCAAAGCCGAGGCTGTCGGTGTGGTCGTTGAGTGCGCCGATGATCTTCCACGCCGCGCCCTGCCAGCGAAACGTTTCGCCCAGCCATCCCATCGCCTCGGTGCCCGCCACGATGATCGCGACCAGGGCGGAGACCAGGGTGATGGTCATGTTGTAGTAGAGCTTGCGCAGGGGCCGCACAAATGCCCAGTCATACGCGCCCAGCATCACCACGCCATCGGTGGTGTCGATCAGGGACATGCCGGCGGCAAACAAAGCGGGCAATACGAGGATCGCCATGATGGACACGCCCTTGACCGTCTCCTGCGCGGACACCGTGAACATCGCTATTTCGGTTGAGGTATCCAACCCCAGTCCAAACAGCAGCCCGAGCAGAAACATGTGATGGCTGCGCGCCACCAGGCGAAACAGCGGCCGAAAAATACGGGCCAGAAAGCCACGTTGATGCAGCAGCCGATCGAGGTCCTCCTCGATATATACGCCGCCGTTGCGATATTGCCGATAGCTCTTGTGGATCGACAGGAAGATGGCGAGATTCATTACCGCGATGGCGAGCAGGAAGGCCACCGACACCGACGTGCCAATCGCCGCGCCCAGGTTGCGCAGATGCTGGAACACCGCCAGGGAACGCGTCGCGCAGGCCACGCACACTGTGACCAGCACCACGATGGTCGAATGCCCCATCGCAAACCAGAAACCCACCGACACCGGGCGTTGTCCCGCCTGCATMAGCTTGCGCGTGACRTTGTCGATGGCKGCGATATGGTCGGCATCGAYGGCGTGACGAAGGCCAAGGCCATAGACCAGCAAGGCCACGCCAAGCAACGACGGTCTCGCATGCAGGGCGGCAATCGCCCAGATCCACGCACCTACATTGAAGACAATCAGCACGGCATAGATGAAATGCAGCTTCTTGCGAATGCCGATACCCTGGGCGTGTGCGACGCCTGGTCGGAGAGTCTCGGGGAGATGTCGGCATGGGCTGTGCGCGGAGTGCATCGCCCTACTAGAGCTGCCCCTGACATCCACCGCAACCCATACTTCCGCATAATTGCTTGCCCTGCGCACGCAGCGCAGCATCCAGTGGTTCGTTTGCGTGCGTGCGATACGCCCTGATGTCGTCATGAAGACGCATGCGCCTGATGAATCGGCGCGGCCAGCGCCATGCATCCCTCCATCACGCACAGGCGGTCAATCATGTCGCACCACTATCCCGGCCCGGACTTCGGGTTTCCCCATGGCGATGCCCGCCTCAATCTCACCGACCTGTATGCCTTCCCCAAACCAGGAAGCTCGGACAAGTCCATCCTGGTGATGAACGTGCATCCGTCGGTAGGCGTGAATCCCGAAGGACCCACCACCAACGAGCCTTTCTCGGCGGATGCGATCTATGAACTGAAGATCGATACCGACGGCGATGCCGTCGCCAATATCTCGTACCAGGTGCGCTTCTTCTCCAGCAAAGGCTGGGCCCTGGCCGCCACGTTGCGCCGACTTGAGGGCGCGCAGGCTGCGGGCATCGGCGACAGCGGCACGCTGATCGTCGAGGAGGCGCCAGTGTCGACAGGGCCCATGGCTGTGGTGACGGAAGCTGGCGAGTACCGTTTCTTTGCCGGCTGGCGCAGCGATCCCTTCTTCTTCGACACGCGCGGCGCGCTGAACAATTTCCAGTTCACCGGCGACGACTTCTTTACCGAGGGCGATGTATGCAGCATCGTGATTGAAGTGCCCAACACCGCACTCGGCACGGGCCAGCTGGGCCTGTGGCATCGCACGCTCAATCGGGTGGATGGACATTGGGTGCAAGCCGATCGTGCAGCGCGCCCATCGCAGGAAGTCTTTCTCGCGGGCGATCAGAAGAGTCTCTATCTCGCCAGCGAACCGGCCGAGGACGCCCGCTTCATTCCCACCTTTGCGCACTCGCTGGAACACACCGGTGGCTACACCCCGGAAGAGGCCAAACGTGTAGCGAGCTCGTTGCTGCCGGACATCCTTCGCTACGATCCCGAACAACCGGCGTCCTACCCCCGCAACGGGAGAGGCCTGACCGACGATGTGATGGATGTGTTCCTGCCGCTGATCACCAACGGCAAGGTGCCGGGCGACAAGGTGGGACCGCACAAGGATCTGCTCAGCGAGTTTCCCTATCTTGGCCCGCCGCACAAGGTACGCACCGAGGCATAGAGCGGATATCTATAGCCCGTCGACGGCTACTGCGGCCTGGGCAACGTTGTCTTCGCCCATATCGCGCAGCTGTTCGCCATAGTGCCTCGGAGAAAGACCGACCACGCGTTTGAACGCATGACTGAACGCACTCTCCGAGGCATAGCCCAGCGTTTGCGCCAGCGCCGCCACCGGCGCATCGCCGCGACGCAGCGCCTGCTCGGCCAGTCGCATGCGCCAGCGCGTGAGATACGAAAGCGGCGCTTCGCCGGCCACCGCCTTGAAGTGCGTCGCAAAGCTGGTGCGCGACATGGCCGAGGCACGCGCGAGCTGATCCAGTCGCCAGGCGCGCCCGGGTTCGCCGTGGATCAATCGCAGAGCCGGCGCGAGACGTGCGTCCGTCGCCGCCCGCAACCAGCCGGCACGCAACGCGCCGCCTGCCGCCAGATGCGCACGCAAGACCTGGATAAACAGCAGATAGCCCAGCTGCATGGTGGCCAGGCCCGAGCCCGGCAAGTCGGCGCGCTCGCGCAGCAACTGATCGAGGATCCAGCGCAAGGCCTGTGCCTCCGGCGCCGAGCCATGCACATGGATATACGGCGGCAGCACATCCGACAGCAAGGCACCGTAGGAAGGATGCAGATGCACATGGCCACCGATCTGCACCACCTCGGCCTCGTCAATATTCACCCCATCCACGGCCACCATCGGCTCGCTGCGATTTGCAAACAGCTCATGCGAGGCGCGTGGTGTTGCTGTCAAATCACTCGCCAGTACGAAGTTGCGCCTGAGGGCGAGCAAGATCACGTCGCCCGGCTCCAGCCGTAACGGACTCGCCTCGCCTTCCAGCTGCAACCAGCAGGCGCCGCGCACCGCCGCGAAGAACTTGAGCTTGCCCGGCGCAGGAAAACGAATCGCCCATGGACCCGATGCCATAAAACCGCCGGTCACCAGCGATTGCACATTCGCCAGCTTGAGCACATCGGAAAGCGGATCGTTGAGCATGCCTGAACGATTGGGCATGTATCAGGGATTTTCAAGCATTCATCGTACGAGGCGCGATGTCTAGACTAGGCGTCACCTTCACCGGAACCCTCCCCATGCCCAGCTTGCAAGCCCCCATCCATACCGGCTTTTCCGCGGCCACCACGGCGCAGGACGTGCTGGCCGGCATCGACCTTACCGGCAAGACCGCCATCGTCACCGGTGGCTACTCGGGCATCGGCACCGAGACAGCGCGCGCATTGCGCGCGGCGGGTGCGCGCGTCATCGTGCCGGCGCGCGATCTCGAAAAAGCCAAGACCGCCCTGGCCGGCCTGGACGTGGAGATCGCGACGATGGACCTGTCCGACCCATCGTCCATCGATGCGTTTGCGGCAGCCTTCGTGGCCTCCGGCTCGCCCTTGCATATCCTGATCAATAGCGCCGGCATCATGGCCTGCCCGCTGATGCGCGATGCACGCGGCTACGAGATGCAACTGGCTACCAATCACCTGGGACACTTCCAGCTGACCGCGCGCCTGTGGCCGGCGCTGGTGCGCGCGAACGGCGCCCGCGTGGTCGCGTTGTCGTCGCTGGGGCATCGATATGCGGCAATCGATTTCGACGATCCGAATTTCGAGCGTCGCGAGTACGACCGCTGGATCGCCTACGGCCAATCCAAAACGGCCAACGCGCTGTTCGCCGTGGGCCTGGATACGCGCGGTGCGCCCCACGGTGTGCGCGCCTTCTCCGTCCATCCGGGCCGCATCGTCACCGACCTGGCCCGACACATGAGCGCGGAAGAACTGCGGAAGATCGGCGCCATCGACGAACACGGCCAGGCGGTGGTCGACCTCTCGCTGGGCCTCAAGAGCGTGGCGCAAGGCGCGGCGACCAGCGTATGGGCAGCCACCAGTGCGCAACTGGATGGCCTGGGCGGCGTCTACTGCGAGGACTGCGATATTGCTGAACTTGCACCCGACACCGAGGCCACCGAGGCAGGTCAGGCGACCTTGTCGAGCGGTGTTCGCCCGTGGGCGACCGATCCCGCGGCTGCCGAACGGTTGTGGACGCTGAGCGAGCGGTCGACGGACGTGCGCATCGCATCGACGTAAGCTTTACGGCGCATCGCGTCTAATCACTCGGCTTGCTGATCCACACAGAGCGCGATCAGCACACGAGTGAATGCCATGACGACGTACCAGAGCGTTCAGGTCCAAGGCTTGAACCTCTTTTATCGCGAAGCCGGCAGCAAGAGCGCACCCGGCGTGCTCCTGCTGCACGGCTTTCCGTCGTCGTCGAGGATGTACGACAAGCTGATACCGATGCTCGCGGTGCGATACCACGTGATTGCTCCCGACTATCCGGGTTTCGGACACTCCGATGCGCCCGACCCCGCCATCTTCGCCTATACATTCGGGCATCTTGCGTCGGTCATCGAAGCGTTTACCAAGCAACTGGGCCTGCAACGCTACACGCTGTTCATGCAGGACTATGGCGGCCCGGTTGGATTTCGGCTCGCGCTTATGCATCCCGAGCGCATCCACGCGATGGTGATCCAGAATGCCGTGGCGCATGAAGAAGGCCTCGGGCCACTGTGGGCAACGCGTCGTCAATACTGGGCCGACCGACATGCCTTTGCCGACAAGTTGCGCGCGAATCTGATCTCGTTCGAGGCAGCCAGACAACGTCACCTCGGAACCGATCCCCACACCGAACTGTACGACCCGGATCTGTGGACCGACGAATCCGCCTTCCTGAACCGACCCGGCCAGGACCGCATCCAGGAAGATCTTTTCTACGATTACCGAACGAACGTGGCCTCGTATCCGCAGTGGCAGGCTTATCTCAAGGCACAGCAGCCGCCTTTGCTGGTGTTGTGGGGAAAATACGATCCGTCGTTCGTCGAACCCGGTGCCTGGGCTTACCAGAACGACGTTCCATCGGCGGAGGTCCACTTGCTGGACGCCGGCCATTTCGCGATGGATACCAAGGTGCTGCAAGTGGCCGATCTCACCCTGCAGTTTCTGGATCGCCACCGCATGCGCATGGCGCAGGCCTGAGGCTGCGTGGCGGAGCACCGGGATTGTTGCTGCTCACGGAAGACTGACTATCGATTCGTGGCTATTCGATCCTTGCGCATGGCGTCATAGAGTGGAAGGCARCTGCATGGCATTCGCGGTTATCGGTGCAAAGGACGCAGCGATGGCCGCCCCCGATGAGGTGTTTGCATGGCTCGTGATCGCGCTCGCCTGATTTCCCTGCTACTGCTGCTGCCCTATCTGGGGCTGCTCTGGGTGTCGTTCTATAACAAGGCCGAGCCCGCGCTGTTGGGCTTTCCGTTCTTCTACTGGTACCAGCTGCTATGGGTGCCGATCACGGTCATTCTGCTCTGGATCGTCTATGGGAAATCGCGTCATGACGACTGAGCCCGACTTTGTCGCCATCGGCGTCTTCACTGCACTGTTCGCACTCGTCACCGTGATGGGTTTTCTGGCCGCGCGCTGGAAGCAATCGTCCGAACCGACCAACCTGGATGAATGGGGTCTGGGCGGTCGCCGTTTCGGCACCTGGATCACCTGGTTTCTGGTCGGCGGCGATTTCTATACGGCCTATACGATTATTGCCGTGCCTGCGCTGGTCTACGCCGTCGGCGCTTACGGCTTCTTTGCCCTGCCCTATACCATCATCGTCTACCCGTTCGTGTTTGCCGTGATGCCGGTGCTGTGGCGCAACGCCAAGGCACACGGCCATATCACGGCGCCGGATGTGGTGTATGGCCGCTTCGGTTCGCGTGCGCTTGAGCTGGCGGTGGCGATCACCGCCGTCATCGCCACCATGCCGTATATCGCGTTGCAGCTGGTGGGCATGGCGACCGTGTTTRCCGCCCTGGGATTGAATGGCGAAATTCCGCTGATCATCGCGTTCGTGATACTTGCCGTTTATACCTACTCCTCCGGCATCCGCGCGCCGGCGCTGATCGCCTTCGTCAAAGACATCCTCATCTATATTGCGGTGATCGCCGCGGTGGCCGTCATTCCCAGCAAGCTGGGCGGTTATGGCGCTGTCTTCGATGCCGCCGCGCAGGCATTCAAGGACAAGGGCAGCGGCAGCATCCTGCTGGATCCGGCCCAGTTCATGCCCTATGCCTCGCTGGCACTGGGTTCGGCGCTGGCAGCCTTCATGTATCCGCACACCTTGACCGGGATCTTTGCGAGCAAGAGCGCGAACACCATCCGCAAGAACGCGATGCTCTTGCCGGCCTATACCTTGCTGCTAGGCCTGCTTGCCCTGCTCGGCTACATGGGGCATGCCGCTCATCTGAAGCTTGCCAGCAACAATGATGTCGTGCCGGCCTTGTTCAAGGCGCTGTTCCCCAGCTGGTTCGCGGGCTTTGCCTTCGCCGCCATCGGCATCGGGGCGCTGGTGCCCGCCGCGGTGATGAGCATTGGCGCGGCCAACGTGTTCACCCGCAACTTCTGGAAGGCCTATGTGAATCCGGCGGTCAGCCCGCAAGAGGAAGCGCGTGTTGCGAAGATCGCGTCGCTGGTCGTCAAGGTGGGCGCGCTGCTGGCCATCCTGTATCTGCCCACGCATTTTGCGCTGGACCTGCAATTGCTGGGTGGCATGTGGATCCTGCAGACCTTCCCTGCACTGATGTTCAGCCTGTTCGCCTCGCGTGTCGCCGCGCGCTGCCTGCTGATCGGGTGGATCGCCGGCATGGCCAGCGGCACCTGGCTGATCTGGTCGGATGGACTCAAGCCGATCCATCACTACGCGTGGGGATCGCTTTCGGTCTCGCTGTATACGGGGTTGGTGGCGCTGATCATCAATCTGCTGGCGGTGGCGATCGTGCATGCGGTCGGCAGCCTCTCGTCCAAAGCAA